>CAZMOR010000096.1:0-2441 GCA_964567795.1 uncultured Verrucomicrobiota bacterium | reverse complement strand
ATCCACCCGCAGTCCCTGCACCAGGGGCGGGTGACCTGCGTGAAATTCGCCTATCTCCTGCACCACCAGGGCCGGTCGATTCCCTCGCGGCTCGAATACATTTTCATGGATGGACACGAATTCCGGAACGAAGGCGAGGTGCGGCGGCACGTGACCGAGCAGTGGGCCACGCCGAACACCTACCGCACGTATGAAGTGGACGCCGGCCAGCTCCAGCGCGACATGGACTGGATTAACCACCATTTCGAGGCGCTGGGCCTGATCCCGAAGTTCACCAAGGGCCAGGCGTGGCACCCGTACCATCCCAAGCGCTACATCCACGACCTGATCGACACGATGATCTGGCGGCGGCAGACCCAGCCCGGGCGCCCCTGCGGCATCAAGGTCTGCGTGGACTGCATCGACGACGGCGATTTCATCCGGCACCTGATTCACGCGCACCGCAGCGGCGTGCCGGTGCAGTGCATCGTGGACTGGCGCAAGATGACGCTGACCAACAGCACGAACTACCTCGACCTGAAGCGCTCCGGCATCGAGCTGCTGGGCGAGGTCTGCACCACGCGCGACCCGCAGGCCGAAGTGGCCACGGACATGCACAACAAGTTCATCATTTTCGGCGACGAGGACGCGATCGTCGGCTCGTTCAACATCACGTTTGACCGCTGGGGCAGCAACTGGGAATCGGGGATGACTTTCCGGTCGTTCGGCCTGGCGCGGCTGATGGACAACATCTTCCAGGCCTGCCGGGGCGGGGTGATCCAGCGCTACGGCATCGACCCCTTTGCGCATTTCAACCTGCTGTACACCTTCGGCCGCGCGGCGATGCTGAACGGGCGCTACTACCGTCCGCACCAGGCCATCCTGGCGGAGATCTCCCGCGCGCGCCACTCGATCCAGATGTGCCTGTTCCTGATCGGCGAGCTGCGCGGGGAGCACGGCGACAGCGTGGTGGACGCACTGATCGCGGCCAAGAACCGCGGCGTCTACGTGCGGCTGATCCTGAACGGCCACCTCGCGTGGGAGGGCGACCCCGCGCGCGAGCGCAGCATGCACGAGGAGCTGCACCAGCGCAACCTGCTGCCGGCGGTCCGGCGCCTGCGCGACGCCGGGCTGGCCATCGCGCTGGTCTACGGCGTCCACGACCGCGCCATCCCGTATTCGCCGATCCACTCCAAGCAGTGCGTGATCGACGACCAGGTCGTGCTCGACGGCAGCTTCAACTGGTACAACACCTCGACGCTGTCGCACGACCTGCTGGTGGTGGTGAACCACCGCGACGTCGCGCGGCTCTACCTCGAGGAGGCCCGCCAGATCCTGGAGAGCTTCCGCGTGCATTGGATCAGCCTCGCGCGCTGAACCGGGCCCGGCGGCCCCCATGCGGGGGCTCGCGGCTCAGCGGTTTTTCCACACTGTGGAAAAAAGTTTTCCATAGTGTGGAAAAATCACCGGTCGTTTTCCACGGCGTGGAAAACGGGGTCTCAGTAGGCTGTGGTGCGGAAGACGGGCTGGAAGAGGCCGGTTTCGCGGGCGCAGAGGGCGTGCACGGGGCAGGCGGGGCAGTCCGGTTCCGTGGTTTCTGGGCAGCGGGTGCGGTTCTGGAAGAAAAACCAGTCAATGGCGGCGGCGGAGAGGCCGGTGCGGGCCATGAGGCGCTGGATGGCATCGTAGGTGGCGGTGCGGATGAGGTCTTCTTCGGCTTCGGACAGGAGGGTGCGGGCGGCGAGTTTCGCCCGCAAGGCCGGATCGCCGATGCGGACCAGGCCGGTGCGGAGCGCGCTGCGCTGCAGATGGTAGTCGATGATGGGCACGGCGGATTCCGGATCGGAGACGCGCAGAAAGCGCTCGGGGCGGTTTTCCAGGACGATGGCCAGCAGCATGGCCTTTTTCCGCAGCGGATCCTCGGCGTAGCCGGGAATCTGCGCAAGAATGTCCAGCAGTGCATGCAGGGGCTGCGGCGCGGCGGCCGCGCGGCGGAGCGCTCCGGCGGGTTCCAGGTGATGGGCAACGAACCACCCGCAATAACCACGGATGAGGGCAAGGTGCTCCGGCCACATGGGCAGAGGGTTGGTGCCGTCGTCGGCTTGGAAGCGCGCGGAGAGCGCCGCGTCCGTCATGGCCGCCAGCGCGGCCGGCTGCCAGGCGCCGGGGTCGCGCTGCCAGGCGCGGGTGCAGGCGCGGAAGAGGAAATCGGAGCCCTTGAGGTCGCGGCCGTCGAGGCGGGCGACCATGGGTTTTTCCCAGCGGTTGCCGGCGAGGGTCCAGAAGCCGAACTGGTGGGCGCAGGCGAAAAAGAAGGTTTCGAGCACGCCGGGGCGGTTGCGTTCGGGATAGATGAAGCCTTCGCTGCGGGTGCAGAAATCGAACGGCGGGACGCTGGCGGCGGCCTGTAGATGGGCGGCAAACGCGGCGAGTTGCTGGTCATCCACCGCGATTGTTTGCAT
>CAZMOR010000095.1:0-1515 GCA_964567795.1 uncultured Verrucomicrobiota bacterium | reverse complement strand
CGCTGATCATCATGATCAGCGTCGATTTCGGCAGGTGGAAGTTCGTCACCATGGCGTCCACGATTTTGAAATCGTACGGCGGATAAATGAACAGGTCCGTGCGGCCCTGTCCGGCGCCGAAACCCTCCGGCCGCGCGGCGGCGCTTTCGAGCGTGCGCACGCTGGTGGTGCCCACGGCCACCACGCGTCCGCCGCCGGCCTTCGCCGCGGCGACCTTGGCCGCGGTTTCGTCCGGAATCTGCCAGCGTTCGAGATCCATCTTGTGTTCCTCGACGTTGTCCACGGCCACCGGCCGGAACGTGCCGATGCCGACATGCAGCGTGACCGTGGCCTGGTCCACGCCCCGCCCGGTGAGGCGTTCCAAAACTTCGGGCGTGAAGTGCAGCCCGGCGGTCGGCGCGGCCACCGCGCCCGGTTCGCGGGCGAACACGGTCTGGTAGCGGCGCTGGTCCTCCGCGCGGCGCTCGGGCGTGGCCGCCTTGCGCGAGATGTAGGGCGGCAGCGGCGTCTGCCCGATGCGGTCGAGCACTTCCAGCCACGGCCGCTCCGACTCCACGCGCACCTTCACCCGGCCGAGCTCGCCGTCTTCCAGCACCGTGACGACAGCCAAGTCGTCTTCGAGGATCACCTGCTCACCGGGCTGCAGGCGGCGGCGGGTGCGCATCAAAGCATCCCAGATTCCCGGGCTCAATTCTTCCAGCAGCAGGAATTCCACCTTGCCGCCGGTGCCGGCCCTGGCCTTGCGGCCGAAGAGCCGCGCCGGGATCACGCGCGTGTCGTTCACCACCAGCAGGTCGCGGGGGCGCAGGTAGGCGGGCAGGTCGGTGAACAGCTTGTGCTCAAGCGTGTGCGCGGCGCGGTCCAGAACCAGCATGCGCGCGCCGTCGCGGCGCGCGGCGGGTTCCTGGGCGATCAGCTCCAGCGGCAGCTCGTAGTCAAAATCGGCGGCCTTCATCGGCTCAGGAGCAGGCGGCGCTGCACCACCATGCCGATCACGGCGGCGATGAAGGCGCCCAGCAGCACCAGGCCGACATTCTTGAGCCAGCCGCCGCTCTTCTCCGCGGGCGCCGGCTTCTCGCCGGCCGCCGGCGCGGCATCCGGCAGGTCCTCGCCCTGCGTTTCATCGTCGGCGGTTACGGCAGGGGCGGCGGCGTCCGGCGCAGGCGCCGGCGCCGGCTGGGCCACGGGCGCCGGCGCCGGAGCGGCGGGGGCACGGGTGGCATCCAGCAGGCCGCGGGCCAGCAGTTCGGTGGCCTTGTCATCGCGGGTCTTGCGGTCCACGCTGCCCATGACCACCGTGACGACGCGCGCGCCGTCGCGCTGGACGGTCGCGGCGATCGAATAGCCGGCTTCGGTGAAGTAGCCGGTCTTCAAGCCGTCGCAGCCCGGCACGTTGCCGAGCAGGTGGTTGTGCGTGCGCATCTCGAACAGCGGAGTCTGGCGGAAGACCTTGTAGGTCATGGAGGTGTATTTCAACACTTCGGGATGGGCCTGGATCAGGGCGCAGCACAGCTT
>CAZMOR010000094.1:0-10316 GCA_964567795.1 uncultured Verrucomicrobiota bacterium | reverse complement strand
CGTGATCCTGCTGGGGCGGCTGCCCGCCGCCGACATGGCCGCGAGCAACATCGCGTTCAGCATCAACAATGTCGCCTTCATGCCGCTGCTGGGAATGGGCATGGCCACGACGATCGTGGTGGGGCAGTACCAGGGCGCGCGCGATTCCGCCACGGCGGAGCGCGCCGGGTGGACCGCGCTCAAGATGGCGTGGATCTACATGGGCGTGATCGCGCTGACGTTCCTGCTGTTCCCGCAGCCGTATTTCTCGCTCTTCACGGGCGCCGGTCCGGACATGGTGCGGCTGGAGGACGTCATCGGCATCGGCCGCTGGCTGCTGGTGATGATGGCCGTCTGGGGCATGCTGGACGCCATCAACCTGGTGCTCGCCGGGGCGCTGAAGGGCGCGGGCGACACGCGGTTCGTGCTGCTGGCGACTTCGCTGGCGACATGGCTGGTGTGGATGCCCGGCGAAGCCGCCCTGGTCCTGTGGCTGGGCCAGGGGCTGATTCCGGCGTGGCTGTGGATGACGGTGTTCATTTTCCTGATCGCCGGCGGTTTCTGGTTGCGTTTCAAGCGCGGCCGGTGGAAAACCATCGAAATGATCCGTCCCGAGGCGCCGGTCATCGCCCCGGCGCCGGAAGCGGCGCCATGAAAATCTCCATCCTCACGACGAACTACAACGGCGGGCGCTGGCTGGCCCGGTGCATGGACAGCATCCTGGCGCAGGAACTGGCGCCGGGCGACGAACTGGAATATCTCTTTCTCGACGGCGGCAGCACGGACGATTCCGTGCAGATCGCCGAAGCCCGCCGGAGCCGCCTGGCCGCGCTGGTGAGCGAAAAGGACAACGGCCCCGCCGACGCGCTGAACAAGGGCTTTGCGCGCGCCACGGGCGACCTGGTTGGCTGGCTGAACGCCGACGACCTCTACCAGCCCGGCGCGCTGGCGAAAGCCATCGCCGCCGCCAAGGCGCACCCCCAGGCGTCGTTTTTCTTCGGGAAATGCCGGATCGTGGACGAGGCGGGGAACGAGATCCGCGGTTTTCCGACCCGCGTGAAGAACGTGTGCATGCCGTTTTCGAGCCGGTTCCTGATCCAGTGCATCAACTACGTCTCGCAACCCGCGTCGTGGTTCCGGCGGCCGGCGCTGGCGGCGGCGGGGGGGCTGCGGCTGGACTTCAAGGCCGCGTGGGACTACGACCTGACGCTGCGCCTGTGGCGGCAGGGCGGGGGGGTGCGGATTCCGGGCCCGCCGCTGGCGGACTTCCAGTGGCATCCGGGCTCGATCAGCGGCACGCACTACGAGCGCCAGTTCGAAGAGGAGTGGCGCGCGGCGGCGGCCGACGCGGGGACATATTCGCCCCAGGCGGCGATTCACTGGTGCGTGCGCCACGGCATCGTGGCCTGCTACCGGTTCATGAACCGGCCCCGGACCTAGGTGCCCCCATGCGGGGGCGCGCGGCTTGGGATTTTTCCACACTGTGGAAAAAAGTTTTCCACACCATGGAAAAATCCGGCCGTTTTTCCACACAATGGAAAAACTTTCGCGGAATTTTCCACACAATGGAAAAACTTTGGGTCCATTTTCCACACTATGGAAAATATTTTCCACACTGTGGAAAAACGGGGCTTGGGGCTTGAGCCGCGAGCCCCCGCATGGGGGCGGCTGGACCGTTTTCGCAGCGGCAGCAAAAAAGGTGGTTTCCGCGGAAAGAAAGGCTATTCTTGGCCTCGAAGAAAAGAGGCATGAAGCATCTGGTACTATCCGGGTTGTGCTGGCTGGCCGCTGTCGCTGGGACGATGGGGGGGGCGCCGGAGGGCAGTCGCCCGGCCGCTTCGTTCGCGTTGACGCCGGAGGAGCAGGCGTTCCTGGCCGAGCATCCGGTGATCCGCATCGGCACGCTGGCGGACTGGCCGCCGCTGGATTTTACCGATGGCAGCGGCGCGCCGGCGGGGGTGGGGGCGGAGCTGCTCCAGGGCATGAACCGGCTGCTGGGGGGCGTGCTCCAGATCCAGGGCGGGGCCTTCGAGACCAACCTGCTGCAAGTGAAGACGGGCGCGCTGGACGGGATGATGGACCTGACGCCGGGCCCGGAGCCGGCGGAATTCATGCAGTTCACGCGGCCGTACCTGGACATTCCGCATGTGATCGTGGGGCGGCGGAACGAGCGGTATTACCTGACGGCGGCGTCGCTGGCGGGGCATACCGTGGCGCTGGAGAAGGGGTTCGCCAACGTGAAGTGGTTCCAGGACAACTTCCCGCGCGTGCGGATCCGGCTGTACGACACGACGCGCGAGGCGCTGGATGCGGTGGCGCGGGACCAGGCGGATGCCTATGCCGGGAACCGCGCCGTGGCGATGTATTTGATCGAGCAGGAAATGCTGGGCAACCTGCACCTGCAGGGGCGGCTGGAAAAGCCGCCGGTGCCGCTGGTGCTGGGCGTGCGCAAGGATTGGCCGGTGGCGGCGGCGCTGCTGGACCGGGCGCTGGCGGCGGTCCTGCAGGCGGAGGGACATGCCATCCTGGCGAAATGGTACGCCCAGGCCGGCAAGGCGGGGATGCAGTTCCACGCCACGCCCGCGGAACAGGCCTGGCTGGCGGCGCATCCGCACCTCCGCATCGGGGTGATGGACAACTGGCCCCCCATGGATTTCGTGGACGAGACGGGCGCGCCGCACGGCATCGGCGTGGATTTCATCGAGCTGCTGAACGAGATGCTGGACGGACGGATCGAGGTGGTGCCGGGGCCGTTCGTCCGGCTGCTGGAGGAGGCGAAAAGCGGGCAGCTGGATGCGCTGATGGACATCACGCCGCGGCCGGAACGGGAGGAATTCTTCCGGTTCACCAAGCCCTATGCGAGCATTCCGCATGCGATCGTTGCGCGCAAGGGCGGCGAGTACTACGATTCGTTTGAAAGCCTGCGCAAGCACACGGTGGCGGTCGAGGCGGGCTTCTTCGTGGGGGGCTTCATCCGGTCCAATTATCCAGCGATCCGGCTGGTGGAGTATCCCTCCACGCGCGAGGCGCTGCTGGCGGTTTCCGCGGAGCAGGCGGACGCGTATGTCGGGAACCGGGCGGGGGCGACGTGGGTGATCGGGCGGGAACTGCTGTCCAACCTGCAGGTGCAGGGGACGGTGCAGGAGACGGCCTCGGTGAACAGCATCGGGGTGCGCCGGGACCTGCCGGAACTGGCGGGGATCCTGGAGCACGCGCTGGCGTCGCTGGCGCCGCAGCGCGTGCAGGAGGTTTTCGAGCGGTGGGGCGGCAGCGGGCCGGGGCGGAGCACGGGGCTGGCGTGGATCCAACTGACGCCCGAGGAGAAGCAATGGCTGGAGACCCATCCGGTCATCCGCTACGGGAGCAACTCGCGCTGGGCGCCGGTGGAATTCACGGACCGGGAAGGCGCGCCGCGGGGGATTTCGCACGACTACCTGGCGCGGTTCGGTCAGGTGCTGGGCGTGGAATTCCGGTACGTGCCGACCCCGAGCTGGTGGCAGGCCCAGGCCATGCTGAAGGAAGGCAAGGTGGACCTGCTGACCTCCCTGAACCGCGCCAGCGCGCGGAAGGAGGACTTCGCCTTCACGCCGCCGTACATTTCGCTGCCGACCGCGATTTTCACCCGGCAGGCGACACCGTTTGTCGGCACGGTCGCCGACCTGAAGGGGTTCAAGGTGGCCGCGGTGCCGGGCTATGGCATGAAGGAATACCTGCTGTCGCAATGCCCCGAGATTGAAATTCTGGACGCCAAGGACGTGCCCACGGCGCTGCAGATGCTGGAGGACGGGATGGCGGACGCCTTCGTGGGTTCGCTGCTGATCACCAGCCACTACATCCGGGAAGGCGGACACAGCCGGCTGAAGGTGGGCGGGGAGACCCGTTTCGTGTATCAGCCGGCGTTCGCCTGCCGGAAGGAGTGGGACATTCTCGCCCACATCCTCAACAAGGTCCTGGATGACATTGACGACGAGGAACGCAATGCCATCACCCGCAAATGGGTGGCCGTGACCTACGAGCAACACATCGATTATACGGCGCTCTACAAGTACGCGGCGGGGATCCTGGCGCTGCTGGGGCTGTTTGTGTACTGGAACCGGCGCATGGCCGCCGAAATCCGCCGGCGCCGGGCGGTGGAGGCGTCGCTGTTGAAAAGCGAGGAGGCGCTGGTGGCGGCCAACAAGGAGCTGGAGGCGTTTTCCTACTCGGTGTCGCACGACCTGCGGGCGCCGCTGCGCCACATTTCCGGCTTCGTGCAGCTGCTGCAAACCAAGACGAAGGACCGGCTGGACGAAACCGGCGTGCGCTATCTCGACGTGATTGCCGGGGCGGCCACGAAGATGGGGGCGCTGATCGACGACCTGCTGCTGTTTTCCCGCACCAGCCGCGCGCAGATGCGGCTGGAGCCGCTGCCGCTCGGGCCGATCGTGGAGGAGTGCCGGCGCGAACTGGAGCCGGAGCTGCGCGGCCGGAGCATCGACTGGCAGATCGGCGAGCTGCCGGCGGTCCTGGCCGACCGCGCGCTTCTGCGGCAGGTGATGGCGAACCTGCTGGGCAATGCGGTGAAATACACCGGCAAGAAGCCGGCGGCCCGCATCGAGGTGTCGGCGCAGCGCGCCGCGGGGGAAACCATCGTGTGCGTGCGCGACAACGGCGCGGGATTCGACATGAAATACGCGGACAAGCTGTTCGGCGTGTTTCAGCGCCTGCACACGGAAGCGGAATTCGAGGGCACGGGCATCGGGCTGGCCAACGTGCGGCGCATCATCACCCGCCATGGCGGCCGCACCTGGGCCGAAGGCGCGGTGGACCAGGGGGCCGCGTTTTATTTCAGCCTGCCCATCGCCCCGGAGATCAAAGGAGAGCCTGCATGAGCGGAAAATACATCCTGATGGCGGAAGACAACCCCAACGATGTCGAACTGACGCTGGCCGCGCTGGCCGACAGCCACATGGTCAACCCGGTCGAAGTGGTCAACGACGGCGCGGAGGCGCTGGATTTCCTCTACCGCCGGGGCAAGTTTGCCGGCCGCAACCAGGGCGAGCCCGCGGTGATCCTGCTCGACATCAAAATGCCAAAGGTGGACGGGCTGGAGGTGCTGCGCACCATCAAGCAGGATCCGGCGCTGCGCTTGATCCCGGTGGTGATGCTGACGTCGTCGCGCGAAGAGGCGGACCTGATCCGCAGTTACGAGAGCGGCGTGAACGCCTACGTGGTCAAGCCGCTGAACTTCGACGATTTCATCCATGCCGTGCGGGAGATCGGGCTGTTCTGGGGGTTCCTCAACGAGCCGTCGCCGCCGGCGCACCCGCCGGGAGCCGACGGGAACACGCCATGAACGGCGCCCGCTCCACCGAGCCCCCCGGGGCCGCGCCGGCACCGGAGAAACCGCCGCCCCGGCTGAAGATCCTGCACCTGGAGGACAGTCCGGCCGATGCGCTGCTGGTGGAGGAAATGCTCCGGAACGACCATGTGGACTGCGACATCACGGTGGTTGCGGAACCGGCGGACTTTGAGCGCGAACTGGCGCGGGGGGACGTGGACGTGGTCATTTCCGACTACAGCCTGCCGCGGTATTGCGGGACGGACGCCCTGAAGAAGACACGGGAAACCGGGCTGGAAACCCCGTTCATCTTTGTGTCGGGATCCATCGGCGAGGAGCGCGCGGTGGAGGCGGTGCAACTGGGCGCCACGGACTATGTCATGAAGGAGCATTTGCGCCGCCTCGGCCTGGCCGTCCGGCGTGCGGTGGAGGCCGCCGAAAGCGCCCGCCGGCGGCGCGAAGCCGAAGCCCGGCTGGCGGAGGAACGCGACTTCCTGGCGGACGTGTTCTCCAGCGTCCAGGACGGGCTGGTCGTGCTGGACATGGACCGGACCATCGTCCGGACCAATCCCACCATGGAAAAACTCTTTCCGGGCCAGATGCCGCTGGCCGGCAAGTCCGTCCGCCAGATCTTTCCGGAAGGGGTGGCGGCCGCCGGCCTGGTCCCCGGAGGCGAGGGCCCGCCGGCGCCCGTGACCTGCACGCTGGAGACCGCGCAGGGCAAGGGCGAATTCAGCGTCTATGCCTATCCGCTGCTGGAGCGCCGCACCGGCCGCCAGCAGGGGGTCATCCTGTACGTGCGGAACATCACCAGCGAACGCGAACTCCAGCAGCAGCTTTTCCAGGCGCAGAAAATGGAAAGCATCGGCCGGCTGGCCGGCGGCGTGGCCCACGACTTCAACAACATCCTGCAGGCCATCCTGGGGTTCACGGAAATCCTCGCCGCGGATATTCCGGCGGACCATCCCAATCATGCGGATGTGCTGGAAATCCGGAAATCGACGGAGCGGGCGGTGACGCTCACCCGGCAGTTGCTGACCTTCAGCCGCAAGCAGGTCCTGACCATCGCCGACCTGGACTTGAACGGCCTGGCGAACAACATGGGCAGCATGCTGCAACGGCTCATCGGCACCGGCTACCAGCTGGCCTACGAACTGGAACCGGCGCCGGCGTTCGTGCATGGCGATGCCGGGCAGATCGAACAGATCATCCTGAACCTGGTGGTGAACGCCCGCGACGCCATGCCGGCCGGCGGGACGATCACGCTCGGCACCCGCCGCGTGGAGGTGACGGCTCCCGAGGCGGCCCGGCGGGGCCAGCCCTGGCGGGCGGGGCGGTATGTCTGCCTGGGCGTGCGCGACACCGGCACGGGCATCCCGCCGGAAGTGCTGCGGCATCTGTTCGAGCCGTTTTTCACGACCAAGGGCAAGGGCAAGGGGACCGGCCTGGGGTTGTCCATGGTGTATGGCATTGCGCAGCAGCACGGCGGCTGGGTCGACGTGGCCACGCAGGTCGGCCGCGGCTCCGCCTTCACGGTCTATCTGCCCTCCCTGGAAGCGGCACCCCTGAAAGGCACCGGCCCATGAACGCCGCAACGAACCCCGCCCCCCGGGTCCTGAAGACCCTGATCATCGAGGATTCGGAAACCGATGCCATGCTGTTGCTGGAGCAGTTGAAGGCGGGGGGCTACGCACCCGTGGCCCGGCGGGTGGACAACGCGGAGGATCTGGCGGCGGCGCTGGACCAGCAGAAGTGGGACATTATTTTCTCCGACCACAACATGCCGCAGTTCAGCTCAACAGAGGCGCTGGAAATCGTCCGCTCCTCCGCGTTCGACGTGCCGTTTTTGATCGTGTCGGGCGCCATCGGGGAGGAAGCCGCGGTAGCGGCCATGCGGGCCGGCGCGCAGGATTACCTGATGAAAGGCAACCTGGCGCGCCTGGTGGCCGCCGTGGACCGCGAATTGAACGAGGCGGAGGAGCGCCGCGCCCGGCGGGCCGCCGAGCGCGCCCTGCTGGCGCAGGAGGAGGAGCTCCGGATTGCGCGCGAAGTCCAGGAGCAGCTCTTTCCCGCCGGTCCGCCGGAACTGGCGGGCTACGACATCGCCGGGGCGTCGCGGCCCGCCGCGGCCACGGGCGGGGACTATTTTGATTTCATCCCGGCGCCCCGGGGCCATCTGCTGCTGGTGGTCGGGGACGTGACCGGGCATGGCCTGGGCCCGGCGATGCTGATGGCGGATGCCCGCGCCTACTTCCGCGCCTTGGTGCTGTCGAGCGGGAATTTCGAGGACATTCTGGTCCGGGCCCGGCACTTGCTGATCGAGGATCTGGGCGACGAGCATTTCATCACCCTGCTGTTTGTGGAGCTGGAGCCGACCACCGGCGTTCTGAAATACATCAATGCGGGGCATCCAGCCGGATATGTGCTGGCCCCGGACGGCCGCATCAAGGCGGAACTGACGGCCAATACCGCGGCGCTGGGCATCGACCGGAGCGGGGCGCCATTGGTGGCCGG
Organism: uncultured Verrucomicrobiota bacterium; assembly: GCA_964567795.1. Classification (GTDB taxonomy): domain Bacteria; phylum Verrucomicrobiota; class Kiritimatiellia; order CAIQIC01; family Lenti-01; genus Lenti-01. Next base: position 2,503 of record CAZMOR010000094.1, on the reverse strand, counting down.
GCAGGTCAAGCTGGGGCCGGGGGACCTGGTGCTTCTGTTGACGGACGGCATCCTGGAGGCGCAAGCCCGGAATGGCGAGGAATTCGGCGAACAGCGGGCGCTGGACCTCGTGCGCAGCGCCCGCGCCAGGCCCGCCGCGGAAATCATCCACGAACTGTTGGATGCAGCCCGCCGCTACCAGGAACCCAACTGCGCCCGGCAAGACGACATGACCGCGGTAATCATCAAGCTCTGTACCTGAACCCCGCCCACACAAGGATATTCATGAAACCTCAAGCAAACACCGTCCGGCGCTGGCTGGGAACCCTGTTGCTGCTGGCGGCATTTCTCCGCCCGGCGTTGGCGGCGGACCGCCTGCCCGAAATCCGGCCGATCGATGCCAAGCGCGACGCGGCGGCGCTGCAGCGGCTGGAAAAGGTACGCGAGAAGCTGCCGGACAAGTACCAGCACCGGAACAATTTCGCCTGGGCGGTGGCGCAGATCGCGGGCCTGGACAAGGCAGAGTATTTCGCCCACAGCGGCATCCAGGGGCCCGGGGATGTCTCCGGCGGAGCCTGGAAACGGATCCAGGGCATTTCCGCCCGGTGCCGCAAGGGCCGTTTCACGGTCCTGTGCGTGAACCACGACGACGTGGTGGAAGGCAACGACTGCTGGCCCCGCAACGTCGACACGGAATACAAGATCCTGGAAGACATGGCTGCGCGCCTGCCGGATGCCTCCGCCGCCGGCCGGATCCGGCTCTACACCGAACTGTATCCGTGCGCCAGTTGCCTTGGCGTGATGAAACAGTTTCTGGCGGTGTATACCAATGTGCAAATGCAGGTTCTTTACCGGGAACGCTGACGGCATCCGGTTTTAACGCAATTTTCACGGGGATGTGTTTGACGCTCCGGGGGCGGGAGCGTTCCATCATGAAGGTGGAGAGGGCGGCGTTGCGGCCGCACGATGTGGTGGGCGCGCTTCCTTCCGGGCAAAGGAGCGGCACATGAAAAGGAAGCTGGCGATCGGCTGGTGGGGGATGATGGGATGCATGCTGGGCGCCGGAATTTCCCTGGCCGGACCCGCGCTGCCGGTGACCAAGCCGCCGGTGCAGTCGACCGCGCTGTTGACGGGGCCGATGATCGATCCGGCCGCCACCAACGGCCAATGGTTCATCAATGCCACGGGCCTGGAGACGGTGCGTTCGAATGAATTCTACGATGAAACCCTGGGCGGTTCCGCCGGATTCAATGCGATCACCGGCTACGTGGACAGCATCACGTATATCGGCGGCGTGCCGGGCAATCCGATCGTGGCCTTCACCATCCAGGCAACCGTCTACAACGACACCCAGCCCGGTGGCTCCTGGACCAGCGGCAGCAACCGCCATGGCGAGACGCTGACCTACCAGGACGAGCCCTATGTCGGCCCGCTGAAGGACACCGAGCTCGTGGCGGAGTTCGCCATTGCGGACACCAACCTCCTGCCCGCCGTGTTCCAGGGGCCGTACCGGGATCGCACGAACTACATCGTGGCGGTGAACGAGGACCAGTGGGCGTGGTATTGCTGGAATCCGATGGATCCCAACCAGGAGCACAAGCCGTCGGGCAACTACTTCGTGCCCGCCTGGGATTTCGGCACCCTCCAGGCCGGACAATCCGCCACGCGCAAGCTGTCCTTCAACGTGATCGGCGGCCTGCCGGTCAGCGACAGCCGCTATGCGGTGCTGGTGCAGTCCCTGGCCCTGACCAACGACGTGCTGATGAACCGTTCGCTGTCGCTGAAGATCAGTACCTGGATTGATGAAATCGCCCATGACTCCGGCGTGCAGCACGGCGACGAGCCGCCGCTGCGGCTCAGCGACGTTTCCGTGTTTCACAACGGGGGCGAGCCCGAACCCTATCTGGACTTTGGCGATGCCCCGGACCAGCCGTATCCGACGCTGCTGGTCAACGACGGCGCACGGCACGTGGCGGTGCCGGGCGTCTGCCTCGGCGCCAACCTCGACGTGGAAATGGACGGCCAGCCCGATGCCACCGCCACCGGCGACGACCTCGCCGGCCTCGACGACGAGGACGGCGTCACGTTCCTGAATCCCCTGATTGCCTCGCAGGTGGCCACGGTGCGGGTGGTGGCCTCTGTTTCTGGCCTCATCTCGGCCTGGGTGGATTTCGACCAAAACGGCAGCTGGGGCGATTTCGGCGAGAACGTCCTCGCCGGCTACCCGGTGACATCCGGCGTCAATTTCGTCACCTTCAACATTCCCTCGCTGGCTTCGAACGGCACGACCTTCTGCCGGTTCCGCTACACGACGCTGCCGGTGGCGATGAACTACACCGGCCTGGTCCTGGACGGGGAGGTGGAGGACTACCAGGTCGAGATTTTCGACCCGGAGGAGCCGCTGCTGGATTTCGGCGACGCGTGGGACAGTCCCTCGGCGGCGGGCTATCCGACGCTGCTGATCAACAACGGCGCGCGGCATACGCTGGTTCCGGGCATCTTTTTGGGTCAGCGGATCGATCCG
>CAZMOR010000093.1:0-34157 GCA_964567795.1 uncultured Verrucomicrobiota bacterium | reverse complement strand
ACCATGGCGCGGGTCAGCAGGATGACCTTGTCCGCCAAGAGGCGGACCAGCGCCAGTTCTGTCCACGCCTCAAATCCTCCGTCCCAGGGCTCATGCAGGGTCACCACGGCCGGCACATGTGCCAGTTTGGCCGCCAGCAGCGAATACGGCAGATGCGCCGCCCGGCTGTGGATGTGCACAATCCCCGGCTTTTCTTTCAGCAGGCGGCGCAAGCCGGTGAAATATGCCCAGCGCGACTGTGCCACCTCGCGAATATACCGAAAAAAGCGGAGCGGGCCCGCCCGGCGCAGACCCCGATTGATGAACGGCGAACACCAGACCGGGATCCCGGCCTGCTGCGCCCGTGCCGCCAGCGGACTGCTTTCGCTCATCACCAGGATGCATTCTTCGAAATCCGGCAGCAGCACCTGCAAGTGCTCCAGGGCGCAAATGGCCCCGCCCGTCATGCCGGCCGGCGGCGCAACCGCATAAAGCCGCCGCGGCCGCGCCGCTTCGGATCCCGCTGCGCTGGCGGCCGGATTCATGACTGCGGCGCACCCGGCACGGATTCCCCGGTCTTCATGTCCCACATCCGCCCGATGATGATCCACAACGGAAATACCAGCACCCCGATGGTCGTGGCCGAGATCAGCACGGATGTAAATAACAGGAAGATAATGCAACAACAGGTGCTCATATAGAGGCCGGACAACGGATTGGTCAGGGGCAGTTGGGCGGATTTTTTCCAGAGCTTGACGATGACCCAGCCCATGAACAGATAGTAAATAATGGCTCCAAACCAGCCATATTCCCCCATCAATACAAACAAATCGGTCTGGGGGGTGCCCATGACGGAGGAAGAGGCCAAGGTGCCCCCGTAACCCTGCCCAAAGTAATCCATTCGCCGCGCCTCATCCAGATATGGAATGATGTACCGCCGGGCCAACGGCACGCGCGCATTAACCGCCTGATGGGAATTGAAACACCCGGGACCCGCCCCCAAAAACGGATAGGGAACCAAATAAGGCAAATCGGCAGTCACGGCATACATCATCTCGCCCTTGGGTGAATCCATCAGGCTGCGGATGTATGAGCGAACGTTTACCCCGCCGGTTGCAATGTGGAAATAGGTCATCGTCGCCAACCCAAATACCAGGCTCGCCAGCAGCAGCCACAGCCGCAACCGGGCCGGGAAATGGGGGTGCAGCAGGAAGGGGGCGAATGCCAGCGGCGCCAGCAGCAATGCATGCTTGGTGTCGGTCATGAAAATCAGGTTATAGCTGATGACTACCGCAAGCAACAGGGCCCACTTGCGCCGCAAGGGTCGCGCCGTGGTCGCGCAGCTTGCCCACCAGCCAGCAAGGATCAGCAAGGCAAAGACGCTGATATATCCGACGATATGGGCTGAACCACCCCCTTGGGGTCCGAATACGCCGCCACTATGATCCGGATGAAAATGGGGCCAGGGCCCCTTTTGCCAAAGCATGTTGTAGAAGAATTGAATCGCAACATAGATGATATAACCCCAGGCCCAGCGCAGCAGTTGGCGCTCGTTTTCAAAGGTGCAGGTCAGCCGGCAGAAGTACCACAAAATATAGAACTTCAACATGATCAGCGTCACCCGCGCGGCGGTGAACGGCGACGGCTTCCCGTTCACATACCAGCTCAGGGCGGCAATCAGGCAAAACACCAAGGGAAAGATCGTGGCCTCTTTCAACTGCCGGCGCTGAATCCAGTTCATGACGATCACGGCAATGAAGGGCAGGAAAAACAGCTCGTCGATGAACCCGGGCAACGGCAGCCCGATCAGGCCCAACAGCCGGTTGCCGGGCATCAGCATGATGTAGAACAGCATGCAGGCCAGGAGGAGTTTCGGCCGGTCCAGGAGCAACGCCATGGCCGTAAACGCGATGACCAGAAACGCCCAGGCCAGGGGCGCCGGCACGCCAAACATCCCCGCGATGAAAAACGTGGCCGTCAGCCCGATGGCAAAACCAGCAACGGCCAGCCAGCCGATCCAGCGGTACACCGGAAATTGGTAATTCGTCCGCTGGCTGGGCGGCATGTGAGGCACAGGGTTATTCATTTCCGGGTCCGCCGTTCATCCGGCCGTTGTTGTTTCTTTCTCCGGTGGACCCGGAAGCGTTGTGCATCCGGCTTGCCACACCATTCACCCGTCTTTGCCCTTTGTCCCGGAGCATGTCAGTCTGAAAACACATAGGAGCGGAAATGATCCTGGGCCGCCGCGCTGACCAAATCGCTGAGCGGCACCGGTTGCAGTTGTTCATTCAGGCATTGCCGGTACATCCCCAGCACATCGGCCAGCCGCTCCATTTGTTCTTTCCGTTTTCCGGCATCCAGATACGGCGCATGGGTGGAAAGATAAATAACGGGCTTGTGCTGGGACAAATAGTTTTTCATCGACGGGATCAGGTCGAATTCCCCGCCCTCGATGTCGATTTTCATGAAATCAATCCGGCCGGGACGGGCCATCTCCACAAACGCATCCCAGGTGAGCGTCAAGACGTCGACCGACTCGCTATCGGCATTGGTGCTCAACAAGCTCGCCACCGTATTGCCCAGTTTCTTCCCGAAAGTAGCCATTTTCCGAATTGAATTTTCCCGGGCCAGCGCCACGCAAAAGGACGAAATGTTGGTCTGCTTGTTCAATTCGATGTTCCAGCGCAAAAACCGGTAGGCCACGGGATCCGGCTCGAAGGCATAGGCCAGCTTGCATTTACGCGCCGCGTACAGCACCGTCGGGCCGATCCAGGCCCCCATGTCGCAATAGACCGAATCCTGGTTCAGATATCGGTCGAAGATGGCGAAGGTTTCCGGCTCCCAGCGCCCGGATTCAGCCAACTGCCAGAAATCCAAATGGTAGGGATCCATCCGGAACGTAGTCCCTTGAAGCACCGCCGGATAATGGCCACGGGCCCGGTAGAAAGCCTTTTTGGCCAAGTAAAAAATATTTTTCATGTCCTTGCCTGTCGTCCGTTGCAGTTCAAGCCGGTTTTGTACTTCCCTGAAGTCGCACAAAGCCGCCGCCAATGCCATCGAAATCTTCGTCCAGGAACACGGGTTTTGCCGGGCGGAAGAGCCCGGATTCTTCGCCCGCGGGCCGTTCCCCGGCCAACAACGCCCGGATAAACCTTATGAATTGGGACGCAACGAGGTCGGGTTGCCATTGCGCCAGCATGTCTGCCCGCGCTTGCTGCCCCATTTGCATCCGGCGGCGCGCATTCGTCAGAAGATCCATCAGCCGGTCGGCAAGTTCAGCCGCGTTTTCCGACCGAAAGACCAGGCCGTTGACGCCCTCGCGAATCAACATCCGCGTCGCGCCCGCTTCTTGCGCGGCGATGCAGGCGCAGCCGGCGGCCATGGCTTCAGCCAAGGCAACCCCCCAACCTTCTTCCCGGTTGCTGGGCAGCACATAGATGTCCGCAGCGGCCATCGCGGCCCCAACCTGCTGCGGATTTGTGGACGGCCGCCATTCCACACAGTCATCCAGTCCCAGCGCATGGGCCAGGCCGCGCCACGCCGCATCCCGTTCCCCGCCGCCAAGAAGCACCAGCCGGAACGCAACTCCCCTGTTTTTCACCAACGCACAGGCCCGGAGCAAATCGTCCACTTTTTTCCATGAAATCATGCGGCCCGCCCATAAAATCATGGGCGGAACGGCGGATGTCTCCTGGCGCGCCACCTGCTCCGGTACGGACACGATATATCCGAACTGCCAGCACCGGGAGAGCGGGAACCCGGCCCGGACGTAATCCCCCGCCGTATACGTGCCAATCGTCAACACATGATGGTTGGGCCGCACCAAGGGCCGCATTCGCCACCGTCTCCGGACATTCGCAAGCGCCAGGCGCAACGGATGCCGGGCGATTTTGTGGATGCGTTCGCTGTAACTCAGGCACAATTTCCCGGCCAGAATCCGCTCCCGGAATTCCGGCAGGGTTTCCGGCAGCATGTCAAAGGTTCCGCAGCACACTACGTCCGCGTCCCGCATCCACGCCAGGTATTCGCGGCGGCGTTCCGCGCTTTCCCAAACCCGCAGCACCCAGGGCGTGTCCTTGCCCAGGTCCTGCCAGCCCGTGGCCACGCGCTGGGCGGACAAGGGCTGCATGTAGGCCAGGCGGAAATCATCGCCCAGCCGTGCATGCAAAGCCGCGGCAAAGGCATGCTGATGATGCGTGGGCATGTTGTTGACGTAGAGCAGCTTCATGCCCCGGCCTTCTGGATTTCGCGGCCATACAACTGTTCCAGCCGAGCCACCACGCTGGTCATGGAAAATTCCGCCTCCATCCGCTGGCGGGCAGCCGCCCCCAACCTCTGGCGCAGGTCTGCCTTCTCCAGCAGTTCCAATATGGCACTTGCCAGCGCCGGGGCATCATCCACCGGTACGACCCAGCCATTTCGCATGTGCTGCACCACATGGGTATTGGACGGCAGGTTGGAAACCACGCAGGGCAGACCATGGCTCTGCGCTTCAAGCAGGGCGTTGGACAATCCCTCCCAGCGCGAAGGCAAGACAAACATCATGGCGCGTTCATACGCAGAAGACGGATCCGTCAGCCGGCCGATGAACTGTACGGACTGACTGCACCCCAATTTCGCAGCCATGGCTTCCCAGGGTGCGGCGTCCCCGGCCCCGACAAAATGCAATCGGGCATCCGGCCGTTGCCGGAAAACAAGCGCCCAGGCCAACAGCAGGGTGTCAAAAGCCTTGTGCCCCCCCCCCTGGGTAAAGTTGGCCACATTCAGCACAATTGGCTCGCGGCTTGCGGCATGGCCTGCCGGGGGCATCGCCACTCCATTCGGCAGATCGAATATATCCGTCGCCGGCACGGCTCCCCCGAGCAGGGCGGCATGAATCTCCGGCGTAATCGCCAGAAACCGCAGCCGGTTAGATGTCGCTGCGGCTTGTTTCACATAAGAAACCGAACCCCATGCCGCAATCCGCAACGGCATGATGGTCGGCTTGCAAAACACCGGGGCCGACCAGTGCCGCCCGATCCACATCCCCGTGCCCACAATTTCAAGGGAATCCGCGTGCAGATGGACGATATCCATCCGGTCTTTCCGGCGGCAGGCATAGGAACGGCAGCCCCGCCGATAGGAAGCCTGGGCCCAGCCTTCCAGCATTTCCATGATCCGGATGCGCCGCCCGGGAGCTTGCACCTTGCCGATGGCCACGTCATCCACGCGCACGCCGCCCAGATACACCCCCTGTTTGCGGCCGCTGAGTATTTCCCGCAATTTCCAAAGCCCCTGCACCAAGGGATACAGACATCCGACTCGGACCACCTGAAACCCGTCCCGGATTTCCTTCCGCGCGGCTCCCCGGCCGCGCCAGGAGGTCAGCACGACGACTTCATGCCCGCGCCGGGCGAGCTCGGTCGCCTGCAACCGGCATTGCCGTTCCGCGCCCCCCTCCGGCGTCGGCAGGAAATTCGCGCATATCAACAAAATCTTCATGAGCCTCGGCGCGCCCGGATGCGGGCCAGGAAATCCTCCACGTGCGCGTCTTCCGGCCACATCGATCCGGCATGCCACTTGGATTCCCCATCCCACTGACCCGGGCATTTCGCCACCATCCAGTCCACGTAGCAATAGCTGATTTCACCCGTCAGCGGACGCGGATCTCCGGGCCGGAACAGGAAATCAAACGCCATGGATTGAGACTGCAGCTTGCGTGCGTTGTGGAAAGCCATCCGGATGCACTCCGGATTGATTTCCGCCGGATTCACGTCAAAGTTGCCGCTGCCCGATGCCCGGAAGTCGTTCGGCCGGTTGAAGCGCCGGTAGGCAAAGGCCCGGTCGCCGATCACCGTCACCCGGGTGTCGTATTCATTGCCGGCCAGAAACTCCTGAAACAGGACATGGTTCTTATGCGGCATCCAGAACGTTTGATCCGGCAGGGACGGGAAGCGGTTCGCGCAAACATACGGGCCGGCTTGAACCAAGCGTTTGCCGGCACGTTTAACGGCTGACCAGGCCCGCGCCACTTTCCGGGACGGCCACACCGGCTGCGCTACGAAGCCGGAGCCGGAGAACGCCTGGCTCACATAGGCCCGGGCCTCGCGGGCGGTTTGGATGAGCCGGACATTCCGGCTCCCGGCGCCACCGGCCAGCTTGGCCACCACGGGATACGCCGCCTGCTCGCACCAGGCGAGGGCGTCGGACTTGCGCCAGAAAACCCAAGTCTGCGGATGCGGAATATCCAGGGCATTAAGCAGATACGCCTGGGCCACTTTGTCATCATAATGCCAGCAAGTCGCCATATCCGGAAAAACCGGCAATTGCAGGTGCTGTTCCACCACGCGCAGAAGCGGCAATGCCGCCAGCCGCATTTCATGCGGGTAATGGGCCCAGTGCCACATCAAACCGTCACAGCCGGCCACTTGCTCGAAAACATCACCCCGCAGCAAATCCAGCCGTTTGACCCCCACGCCCCGATGTTGCAGCGCCTCTTCCCAGCGCGCAACAAACCCACCGGCGATCCCGTCCACTCCGACAACCAGGGACTTCGTATTCATGGGGTGCGGTCCTCTGTCCTTTTAACAGCCACGATGGCCAAGGTGGAGCTGGTTCGTGGAAGAGAGATCAGTCTATTCCCTACCAAAACATGGTTCAACACATTGATCACGGGATCCATCCGGCGCAGGGCCCAGGCCACCAGCCGGCCGCTCCAGCGCCGGTCCGGAACAAATCCCAGTTCGGGCCCGCCCAGCGTTCCACAGTGAACCACATCGCATTCCAGGCCGGACAGAAGCCTGCAGAAAACAGGCAGCGAACAAGTCGCCGTGTTATGCATGGCATAAACGGCGGGATTGAAACGCCGCACCAGCCGGCCGTACACCGTGCCGTCATTCAGATTGGGCACGGTCACTACCAGGACACCGCCCGGTCGCAGCAATTCCATTTGCTTGGCCAGGACTTCCCGCGGATTTTCAAAATGCTCGATGAATCCATAGGAGGTAACCAGATCGAAATATCCCCGCCATTTCGCCCGCAGGGCATCATCAAAGAAATCTCCCTGCAAAACCAGATCCTCCGCCAGACCCTGCGCACGATACAAGGCCCGCTGCAGCTGGACGCCGGTTTCGGTGTATTCCAAACCATAGGGCACAATTCCGAAGCGTTTCCACAGTCCCAGGCTTTGCCAGCCCGGGGCGCTGCCGATTTCAATCCCCCGCAACCCGTTCCGACCCTCTACATGCGGCCGCAGCAACACTTCCAGCAACTGCCGGGAAGCATGCCTCCGCAATAACATTTTCCGTCCCTGGCGCAACCAGCCCGGCACCCATTTTTTAAGCCGCGCTTCCGTTGTAAACGGCGCCTGACCTGCCGTAGGCACTTCGTATTTGCCGGCCCAGTATTCCTTGCTGGATAATCTGTCCGAATTCATATGATTACGTCTTCGCTCGCGACCAGTTACGCAGGCGGCTGCCAACCCGGCCGCATATCTGCAGCCAGTAATGCCATACCATGCGATCTGGAGGAAGAAGAAACAGCCAGATTCCGTATCCCGCCGCAAATGCGGCGGTGGTGGTGGTGGCGGCGATCCATGGCGAATGACCGGTCATGCCCCAGCGCATGCGCAGGTACCCGATTGGCAGACCAACCCCCAGACAGGCCACGGTTGTTCCCAGCCATGCTTTCCATACCGGCCAGACCGGAAGACCGGGAAAACGCCGGACCAAGGAAACTGACAAAACGGCCAAATACGTCAGCATGTGCAAGAACAAGCCGATGGGCAAGCCCACGGGCCCAAGCGCTTTCACCCAGCCAATGACCATCGCCGCGTTCAAGAATGCCGAGAAAGTTTGCCAGGCGGTCCCGTAGAAGATCACCTGGCGGGAAACGAAATACCGCGCCATCACCGTCATCATGCCGGTCAAGGGGATGCTCATCACCAACAACGCGAACAACAGCGCCGTGAATTCCACGGCCGCGCCGCGAAAGGCGCCGCGGGCGTACAGGATCGACACAACATCCGTGCTCGTCAGGGCCAGCAAAAAACTCAAGGGCGTCAGGATGAAGATCATCATCCGCGCGGCGCGGCCAAAGGCCTCGTTCAGGTCCGGTCCTTGGTCCCGGGCCGCCAGTTCGTTGAATTTGATGCCGATCACGCCGGAAACCTGGGTGGTCAGCAGTTCCGTCGGCACGGCACTCAGGCGCCGGGCGTAGTTCAACGCGGTCAAGGCGCCGGCGCTGAACCCGGAGAAAAGGAACAGCGGCAGGTAGCCGGCCACCGCGCTGGCCAGGGTGCCCGCCTCGGTCCAGGCTATGTTGCGGTAGACCTGTCCGCCCACCCGGGTTCGCCAGACCCGCAACCGCCAGTGAATCGCATGCCGCAGCAGATAGAGGTTCAACAGCACTTGCAGGCCGAATCCCAGCAGCATCCCCAACGCCACGGACAGCACTCCCCAAGACCGGTAAAACATCAGCACAAACGCCAGGTTGATCACCCGGTTCACGCAGGACAGCAGCGCCGGCAGGGTCAGGAATTTATAGGACACCAGCACATCCAGCAGCAGTTGCGCGGCCATCTGCAGCGGCAGGCTGGCCACCAGCCAGAACACCAGTTGCGAATTCCGCGCCAAAACCGCCGGGGAAAACCGCGAAATGAAGGTCAGGATGCCGGTCGGATTCACCAGGAGGCCGGCCGTCAGCACCAGGATGATGACGGCAAAACCGGCGAAGAACCGGTTGATGAAGGCCATGGCGTCATGCTCCCCGACCTGATGCCGCCGGCGCATGGTCTCCGGGATCAGGACATTGACGTTGGCGGCCTGCAGGAGTCCGGACAGGATGGCGAAAACCCCGATGCAGTAGTACAGCACATCCGTGCTTTCCTGCGCGCCGAAAACCGCCGCCATCGCCATGCTGAACACCAGCGCCAGCACCTGGCTGAAGGCGTTGATGGCCGTGGACCAGAAAGCCGCCTGGCGGAACGATTGAATCCGGAACATCATGAAACCGGCAACCGCTCCTGCTCGATGTGACCCCGCCACCCCGGCGGCGGGCGGGCCGCCGGGAAGGGCGGCGAGAATTCCGGGACTTCCGGAGGCGTCCCGCAGATCCGCCACCGCCGGGCTTCGCCGGCATGGCGCAACAAGGCGATTTTGGCTGGATCGAATCCCAGCAGATGCGCCCCCAGAAAGTCGCCGACGGCCGGGTTATGCGCTGCCAGGATGGCGCCGGTGGCCAGCGGGTCCGGCGCCAGCGGACCGTCGCCCTGCCCGGTGATGATGGCATCCACAATGGAAAGTTCCTGCCGTTGCGGCGTATCGTGCATCCGGCCATCCGTGTCGGCGTAGAGCAAGGCCCGGTTCAGATCCAGGCACGTGCGCCAGATGGTGTCATTGCCATACCAACTGCCCTCGAACTGGGCCCCGGGCTCCGCCCGGCGGCGCCGGGCCAGCAGGTGCCACACCACCCGCTCCCCCTGGCGATACAGCCAGGGATGGTTCCGGTGGCGGTTCATCCCATCCAGCGCCTGCTCCAGCAGGCTCATCAACCAGTGCCGGTGCTCGTAATTGTCGCCGCCGCCGTCCGCCGCCCCCTTGCGGTGATGCGGCAGATACTCCTTGTTGCCGTTGATGCCGATCAGGTTCTTCAGGCAACAGGTGACACCGGCCTTTTTATGCGCCTTCAGCTTGGGCACGTTCACCACCAGGTTGGCTTCCAGGATCTCCCGTGCGATCAGGAAGCAATGCCGGCCCGGCCGGTGATGCCGCCACATTTTCCGCGGATCGTACACCGTCACCCGGAATTTCCGCCAATCCGTGGAGATGGGTTCCAGCAGGCTGTCGGCCCCCAGGTCGACCAGGACATAATTCGACTCCGGCTGCAGCTCTTCATCCACCCGCTTCAACTGGCCGTCCTGCCGCATGACCGTCCGCCGGAAATCGCGAACATCCAGCGGCAGGCCGCGCTGGCGGAAGTGCTCCACCACCCGGTTCATATCGCCGAAAGCCAGCATCTGCCCGAAATCGCAGCCTTGCAGCGGCGCATCGCCCAGCACCACCCGGGCCGGACGGGTCAGGAAGACATACTCCAAAACCGCCCGCAGCACGGACGGGTGGGAGATCATGCAATCCATCCCCCCGGTCCCTTCATTGCGATGCAAGACCCAGTTGGGTTTGACCACAATCCGGCCCCCCGGCTTGACCAGTTCCCCCAGCGGATTCCATTGCGCCGTGCCGAAATGTTCCCGGTCGAGTCCCAGGTCCCGCAGGACCTCCCGCACGAGGCGAAAGACCGGATTCGGAACGGCTCCGGGCGGAATCCCCGGCAGTTCCGGAAATGTTTCGCCGGGCGGATACGGTGCGGCGGAAACCGGCGGATAACCGCCGGCCGGAGTCAGCCGCCCGATGGCCCAGGCTGTTGATTGAACGATATCCGGCACGGGCACTCCTAATCCAACGCCGCGAGCGCGGCGGCATAATCCGGTTCATGCGTCATTTCAGGCACCAGTTGACTGTGCTTCACCCGGTTCTGCTCGTCGAGCACGATCACCGCCCGGGCCTGCAGCCCCATCAGGGCATGTTCCACGATCAAGGTACCATATTCCATCCCGAACTCCGGAGAACGGAACGTGGAAAGGAAAACGCCGTTGGGTGTTTTCAGGCCGGCGCAGAACCGGGCCTGGGCAAACGGCAGGTCCGCCGAAATCGTGAGCACGACGGTGTCGGTGCGCCGGGCCGCGGCTTCGTTGAATTTCCGCGCCGAAAGCTGGCAGACCGGCGTGTCCAGGGACGGCACGATGTTCAGGATCTTCTGCTTGCCCGGAAAATCGTCCAACGTCCGGTCGCGGAACTCCGCATCGGCCAGGCGCAGGGCCGGCGCCGGAGCGCCTACCGCCGGCAGCCGGTGGAAGGTCTGGGCCGGCTGGCCGTGAATGGTGAAGGCCTGGGGTTCGAGTTCGGTCATGTCGGGTTCCTTGCGGTCAGAGCCAAGCATATTGCAGCGCGGACAAAATGAAAAGCGCGGCGGTCTCGACGCGGAACACGATGGGGCCGAACGTGACCGGCTGAACGCCGGCAGCCAGCAACGCCGCAATTTCACCGGCGCTGAAGTCGCCATCCGGTCCGATGAACATCGCGACCTGCGGACATCCCTGCTGTTTCAGGCGTCCGAAGAACTCCGGCAGGATAACGGCGCCAGGTTGCAGGGCTCCGAAGCAGGCGGCGGACGGCGCCGGCGGCAAGGCCGCCAGGGCCGCGGCCAGCTTGCGCACGGGGGCGATTTTCGGCAGCCAGGGATTGCCGCTCTGCTTGCAGGCCGCGAGCGCGATCGCCTGCCAGCGCGCGGCCTTTTTTTCCGCCTCCTCGGGCCGGATGCGTACCACGGCCTGGTCCGTTTGCAGGGGCCAGATTTCGTGCACGCCCAGTTCCACGGCCTTCTGGATCAGCCAGTCCATTTTCTGTTCGCGCACCAGCGCCTGCGCCAGGATCCGGCGCGGCACGAATGGGGCCGCCGCTGTCCGGGACAGGATGCGGATGACGGTGCGCTTCTTGTGCGGCGCCACCACCTCCGCTTCCCCCAGGCGGCCTTCCCCGTCCAGCAGGCCGAGGCGCTCCCCCGCCTGGACCCGCATCACGCCGGCCAGGTGCTTCGACTCGGCCTCGTCCAGTTCGGGTTCAGCCTCCGCCCAGCGGGCGGCCGGCAGGAAACAACGGTTCATGGCAGGTGGCCTTTCCAGGAAACGCAAAGGCACGTTCGCCGGTGCGAACGTGCCTTGCGCATGCCGATCCTCATCAAGGCGGAACGCCTAGAAGAGGAACTTCGCGCCGAGGCGGGCATAGCCGGCCGCGAAGGAGGCGTCGCGGACCGAGCGGCCCGCATATTCCGTGTCGCCGTTCATGACATCCATCTGGTAGCCGATGCTGCCCAGGAGGTAGAGGTTCTCCGCCACCATGTATTCGTATTCCGCGCCGATGTTCCACAGGATGGCGCCGCCAATGTCCACGTCCTGGGTCTCCTTGGCGGTCTCTTCGTTGTTGTAGACCGTGACGTTGGAGTCCACGAACACGTATTGCAGGCCGGATTCCAGGATCAGGTTCCAGTTGTCCCAGTCGATCATGTTGAAGTACAGGGACGCACCCACGGGAATCGCCAGGGCATCGCCGTCATAGTCGGTCAACTGGTCGTACTTGAACGCGTTGGAATCGTTGTCCACCTGCCACTGGGAAACGCCGAGGCTGACGCCGGCGCCCCACGGGAAGCTGAACCACTCGCGATAGGAAACCAATGCGCCATAGCCGTCCTTGAACAGGTCGCAATCCGCGTGGTCGGGCATGAACATCTGGGCCGAAACCGACAGCTCGCCGGGATCCTCGCTCAGCATGCCGCCCTGGGACATCCCCGCGCCCAACAGGGCCGCGCTCACAAACAAAACCGCCTTTTTCATCATGGTGTACCTCTTCATTATTGGGAATTGGAATCGCGGGAAATCTACCCCATCCCGCCGGGATTTGTAAAGTGCGCGCAACGGCTTCCGGCGGGCGCCCCGTTTTCCTGCTTTTCCGGCCGGGGGGCCGGATGGTACAGTCGCGGCCTCATTTCGAAATCAAACCGAACCGGATCCCGACCATGAAAAAACTGCTTTCCGCCAACCAAGCCATCGCCTGGGCCGCCTATCGCGCCGGCTGCCGCGTGGCCGCCGCCTACCCCGGCACGCCCTCCACCGAAATCCTGGAGCATGTCGCCGAGTTCAAGGGCGCCATCAATTGCGAATGGTCGGTCAACGAGAAGGTCGCCATGGAAATCGGCGTGGGCGCCTCCCTCGCCGGCGTCCGCGCGCTGGTGGCCATGAAGCACGTCGGCCTCAACGTGGCCATGGACCCCCTGATGACCTTCACCTATATCGGCGCGACCGGCGGCATGGTCATCATCAACGCCGACGACCCCTCCATGCATTCCTCCCAGAACGAGCAGGACAACCGTTCGCTCGCGAAATTCGCCCGGTGCCTGCTGTTTGAACCGGCCGATTCGCAGGAGGCCTACGACATGGTCTGCGCCGGCTTCGAGCTGAGCGAGAAATACCAGGTGCCGGTCATCGTCCGGACGACGACCCGCACCGCCCACACCTCCACCGTCGTGGACCTGGGCTCCGGCGAACGCGGCGACGTGCCGCCCATCCCCTACGTCAAGAACGCCCAGCGCAACGTCGCCGTGCCCGCCCATGGCCGCCTGATGCGTTTCGCCGCCGAAAAACGCTCCGCCGCCCTCCGCGAACTGTCCGAAACAACCCCCTTCAACCGCGCCGAACCCGGCACCGGCGGGCTCGGTTTCGTCGCCTCCGGCGTGGCCTACCAGTATGTGAAGGAGGTTTTCCCCGAGGCGCCGGTGTTCAAGGTCGGCCTGTCCAATCCGCCGCCCATCGAGAAAATCCGCGGGTTCGCCGCCAGCCTGAAACGCCTGGTCGTCATCGAAGAGTCCGATCCCGTGCTAGCCGACCAGATCCGCGCCGCCGGCATCCCCGTGGTCGAGCCGCAAACCGAGCTCCGCATGATGGAACTCAATCCGGCGCGGCTGGCCGCTTTGCGCGCCGAGTTGCTCGGCATGCCCGCGCCGGTTCCGCCGAAGCCCGAAGGCGACCTGCCCGTGCGCCCGCCGGTTCTCTGCTCCGGCTGTTCGCACCGCGGCCCCTTCCACATCCTCTCCAAGCTCAAGGCGACCGTCTGCGGCGACATCGGCTGCTACACGCTCGGCTCGGCCCCGCCGCTTTCCGCGATGGACACCTGCGTCTGCATGGGCGCCGCCATCGGCGCCGCCATCGGCATGCGCAAGGCCGGCCTGCCGAACCGGCGCATCGCCTCCGTCATGGGCGATTCCACCTTTTTCCATTCCGGCATGACCGGCCTGCTGGACGTGATCTACAACAACATTCCGATCACCGTCATGGTGTTCGACAACCGCATCACCGCCATGACCGGCCACCAGGAGAATCCCGGCAGCGGCCATACCCTCCTCGGCCAGGAATCGCCGGCCGTGCGCATCGCCGATGTCGCCCGTGCCTTCGGGTTCAAGCGCGTCCACGAGGTCGACCCGTACGACCTGGCCAACCTGGAAAAGGTCTTCACGGAATGCCTCGACTGCGGCGAACCGGCGGTGGTCGTCGTGCGCGGCCCCTGCGTGCTGCATGTCAAGTGGGCGGGCAAGTACCTCAACACCGTTGACGAAGTGAAGTGCACCGCCTGCGGCGCCTGCTTCCGCATCGGTTGCCCCGCCATCGTCCGCGGCGCGGCCAAGGATGCCCACGGCCGGCTCTTCAAGTCGAAGATCGACCCCCAGTTCTGCACGGGCTGCAACATCTGCGGGCAGGTCTGCAAGTTCGGCGCCATCTCCCCCGCGAAATAAGGAACCGGCCATGAGCACCACCCACGTTCTCGACCGCCTCTTCAATGTCACCCTCGTCGGCGTCGGCGGGCAGGGTATCCTGCTCACTTCCGATATCCTGGCGCTGGCCGCCATGCATGCCGGCCTCGACGTCAAGAAATCCGAAATCCACGGCATGTCGCAGCGCGGTGGCTCCGTCATCAGCCAGGTGCGTTTCGGCGCGCATGTCCACTCGCCCATCATTCCCGAGGGCGAATCCGACATCCTCGTCTCGTTCGAGCGCACCGAGGCCCTGCGCTGGGCGCATCTGGCCCGGCCCGGGGCAAAAATCCTGGTCAACAACATGGAGCGCATCCCGGTCACGGTCTCCAGCGGCCTGCAGCCGGCGGCGAAGGACATGGACCAGCGCCTCGCCGCCTATCCCGGCCTGATCCTGCTGGATGCCAACCCCCTCGCCGTCCAGGCCGGCAACCTGCGCACCGCCAACGTCGTCGTCCTGGGCGCGCTTTCCAAGCTGGTGCCGTTCGATGAGGAACATTGGCAGGCCGCCATGCGTGAACGCATCCCCGCGAAGCTCCTGGACGTCAATCTCCGCGCCTTCGCCCTCGGCCGCGCCGCCGTCCGTTGAATCCACCCCTTGTGCGGGGGCTCGCGGCTCATGTACCGGACCGTGCCCGGGCTTCAAATTCAAACGGTTATTTTTCCCAGGAAAGCATGGCCCATGTAAACTCGTGCCGGTAGCGTCTCCGTCCATCTGCTTCGCGCGATAGACTCCGGAAGAATTTCCGCAGGCGGCCCTCTTCCCGCGCGGTAAGTTTTCCGATGCGCCAGCGGACGGACTCCACGAAAGCCTCCGCCGAATCGTAGGCCATGCCGCCGTGCGTTTGCAGAAAATCGACTTTGGCCCGGATGCCCATCTGGTAGAGCAAGTTCACGGCGTAGATGTAGTCCGGCCGGGGCGTGATTTCGCGGTCCAGCAGGGCCAGCAAATCCGGCCCCAGGAAACTGCCGCCGGCATGCGTCGTGGCATAGCACCGGAGCCTGGCCTGGCGGTCCATCTTTTCCAGGGCCGCGCGCAAGTCCCCGCCCCCCAGCGCCCGCGAGCACAGCACGATGTCCGTGCGCGGCACGCCCCGCCACGAATCGGTCCAGGCCAGTTGATGCGGCACGATGTTCGCCACCCCCGCCCGTTTTGCGCCGGCCGCAAGCTGCCGCAGCATGCCGGCGGAAAAATCCAGGGCATGGACGGTGCGGAGACGCTGCGCCAGGGGAATGGCCAGGTTGCCCGTGCCGCAGCCGATATCCAGCGCCGTCTGCGCACCCGTGAAATCGATGCGGGCCAGGAAGGCCCGGGTGTAGTCGTCGTCCGGTCCCGCCCGGCGGCGGCCCGCCGCGCGCCGGTCCCAGTCCGCGCTTGAGCGTTCGCCAAACGAGGATTTCCGGCGCTGCTCGCGATAGAGCGCGCCAAAGTCGATGTCATGGATCAGGTCCTTGCCCAGCATGGCTTCCTTATGCCTTTCCGCAACACTTTCGCCAAGTCGCCGCCTTGCGTCAAAGACATTCCTCCGGATGTCGTTATGTTCATATGGATATTACGTTGTTGACACCGTTATGTTCTAATATACATTACGCATCATGCGTCGGATTCATTATCCGCCCATCGCGCAGACGGCCGCGATATCATCTCCGTCCGCGAAGGCGGACGGAGTGTCGACTGGTATTGTCCGCCGCTCCTGCCGGTTCCCGCCGTTCGCGACATCCATTTTGCTGTTATTGGGCGCCGGGTTCGGCCGCCCGGCCGCCGCCCTGACCGTCACGCTGCCCATTGTCGCGGACACCCACATCGACAGCCGGGTCTCAAACGGCGCGGAAAACTGGAATTTCGGGTCAGATCACACCGACAAGGTGGTGGTCAACAGCCAGGACTCACCTGCCTCCTTGTGCCGGGCCCTGTTCCGGCTGCCGGCGGGGGTGTGGAACTATTCCGCCGGCCAGATTGTCTCTGCCCGGGTGGTTTTTTATGTCTGGCAGGACAACTCTGGCGAGCGCGGCGTAACCCTGTATCCGCTGACCACGAGTTTCGTGCAGGGCACGGGTTCAAAATACGAACAGCCCGACCCGGTGGACGGCGCAACCTGGTGGATGCGGGACGGCACAAATACCTGGACCCATCCAGGCGGGGATTTCGACACGAACTTCCCCAGCGCCGGTGTCAAAGAGGACATCCTTGATGAAAGCGCCCATGACCGTTTTTTCCACTGGGACATTACCGCCCTGCTGATCAACCCCGCTGCCCGGGCGGAATTAATGGCCTTCGGCGCACTTCTGAAGATCGACGAATTGCCGTATCCGTCTTCCGGCACTCAGTATTGGGCGGCTTTTACCAGTTCCCACGACCCGTCCTATCAGCCGCCTTACCAGCCTTGTGTCGTATTGGAAATTGTCCCGGCACCTGCTCTTGCCTTCCAACCGGTTTATTCTAATGGCACGGTGTTCATCAGCTTCAGCAATCTGACAGTTTTGACCACGAATATCATCGAACGCTCACTGGATTTGACTCTGACCAACGGGTGGTCCGTGGTGACCTCCTTTACCGCCAGCGCAGAAGCCACGAACTGGAGCGGAGTCATTTCCCCGGCCTGCACCAATGTATTCTACCGCCTGCGGAGCCGGCCATGAACCATCAACTCCGCAGAATTCCGATCGCGATCCCGGCGGTTTGGGGATTCCTCATGGCCGCCTCCATTCCCGCCCATGCGCAAATATTGATCGCCCGACCCAGTTTCGGCGTGCCTGAATTCGCGGAACCCGGCGGAACTTTTCATGTGGAAGTGCTGGCCACAAATGGGCTCTCCCCCAATTCATGGCAAGTTATTCTGGCCAATGATCTGCGGTCATGGACCGGTACGGTGGACCAGGCGGAATCCGGCATGTTTGTGGATAACGAAACGGTTGCGGGCTACCGGCTGACGGTCCAGACTCCGCCCGACCTCCCTCCGGAGGTGTTTCAATTGACCGTTGCGCATCCAGACGCAGGCATCGCAACCAATGTGAACGCGGTCGGCATCGTGCCGGATTTCGAAAGCGATTTCTACATTCTGCACTACGCCGACCCCCAGGCGGGAGGTTTCGAACCCACCAATCCCGAAACCGGCCAATGCAGCAAGAACGGTTCCATCCGTGAAATCTACTGGCAGGCGCCGGCTTTCCGCTTGATCAATCCCCGCTTCATGTTCGACACGGGCGATGAACTGGACGACCCCTACTACGCCTATACCGCCACCAACTACCAGCAGTACATCGCCGCCATGTGCCGGATCGGCGTGCCGGTGCTGGTCACCCGCGGCAACAACGACGATCTGATTTCCGCGGAAGACTGGCGCCGCACCATCGGCATTGAAACCTACTCCATCGCCATCGGCTCGTTTTTCGTCTGCCAAAAGGACTACAACGAGGATCATTTCACCGCTTGGTTCACCAACAACTATGCCGCCTCCTTCACCAATCCAGCCATCGGCTTCCGGCTGTTCGGCCAGCATTTCTCCGACAGCGGTTGTTCCTGGCGGCCGCCGGACGGGCAGTATCCCGATCTCATGCTGGTCGGCCATATTCATGTCAATTCGACTGTCCAGTCCGATCCCTACCCGGTTCTCTCAACAGAAGCCGCCAATAACAAAGGCGCGGTCAGCCTGGTTGAATTTTTACACTCCGGCACCAGCTGGTCCTGCCCGACGCCCACGAACCTCCCGGCCGCGCAATTCCAGGTGATGTCCTCCGGCGCCGTCGCGCGGATTGCCGCCACATTTGCCAACCCCAATGACGGCACCGCGATCTCCAATTCCGCCACCATCGTCAACCAGATCCCCCTCCGTTTCTGGAAAGGTCGCCTGCGCTTCCTGATGCCCTGCGCGGCCGCCGGCTACATCGTTTCCAACGGCACGATCCTGGCCCAATATTCATACCATGATGGCTCCAACCTGGCGGTCGTTGTCAAAGTGGACATTGCCGCCAGTGCCGCCACCGAGGTCGGCATCCAACCCTGCACCGCCGCGCCCGCAACCAACGGCACGCCTTCGTGGTGGTTGGTGCGCCACGGGTTGCCGGCCAATGCCGCCGGAGAGGAATACGACGAAGGCGACGGCCTTCCGGCCTGGCAGGAATACGTGGCGGACACCGATCCGACCAATGCGGATTCCTGTTTCCGGATCACGGATGCCACCGGCGCGTTCTTACCAGCACTTCATTTCAATTCGAGCTCCAACCGGGTCTATGGCGTTTCCGCATGTAGCAACCTGCTCGCAGGCGCCTGGACCCCGGTGGCGGGTCTGGAACCGCGGGCCGGCGCAGGTGGTTTCGACACCTGGTGGATTTCCAATGACAGTCCGTATCAACTGTACCGGCTGACGGTCACCCGGCCATGAGCCCCAACCCATTAAAAAAATAACTGTAAGGAGTCGCATATGAATAAAACACTCGTGAAAGCTGGCCTGTGCTGCTTGTTGTCGGCCGTCCTGTTCATCCGCGCGGACGCATCCATTCTGCAGGTTGGAACCAACTGGACCGGTACTCCCTATCCCGACATCCAGAGCGCCGTCGATGCCGCAACCGACGACGACGAAATCTGGGTGGAACAGGGCTCGTATGTACTGACCAATACCATCGTTATCGATAAATCACTGGCCGTGTATGGCGGATTCAGTGGCACAGAAACGCAACGAGACGAACGCGACTGGTTCAGCCAGCCCACCGTCATTGACGGCAATAGCAGCGTGCGCTGCCTCCACGCATCCACCACCAACCCGGTTGCGGTCGTTCTCGACGGCCTGACCATCACCCGCGGCTCCACAACCGCTTCTGCGGAAAACGGGCCGGCGATTTGGAACGGCAACACCACCGGATCCATCCCGGGCAATCTGGCCGTCGTAAACTGCACGGTTGTCAGCAACACTTCCGGCAAGCATGGCGCGGTTTTCAACGACTGGGGCAATTTGTCGATCGCCGACAGTGCGTTCATGGGCAACACCGCTGTCAACAAAGGCGGTGCCATCATCAATTATGGCCATGATCTGACGGTTGTCCGCTGCCTCTTTTCCGGCAACAGCGCCGGCAACGCCGGCGCCGTGTCGTTTCCGAATACTGCCGGCACCCCCAGTTCGTCCAACCACAATACATTCGTGGATTGCGTGTTCAGCAACAACACGGCCGGCACCGATGGCGGGGCCATTGTCGGGGATGGCAACGCCTCGTATAGCGGTTGCATATTCATCCGGAATTCTGCCGCCCGCTACGGCACGATTGCCCTTCGCGGCGACACTAATTTTGTGACCGTGCTGACCAACTGCGTCTTTGCCACCAACACCGCCAAGTACGGCAGTGCCATTTGCATCAACGGCTCCTCCGGTCCACTCGGCACCATGGCGGCCATGAATTGCACATTTGCGGACAACTCCCTGCTGGCTTTGGGCAAGGGCAGCGTCATCTACACCATGAAACCCAGCACGAACGCAACTTCCGTGTTCTCGCTCATCAATTGCATCCTCTGGGGCAATGCCACGAATACCATCGACCGTTCTGGCACAACCCAACCGCTGCCCCTGGTGAGCTACACCGACATCGACCAGGACGGGTATGCCGGCACCAATGGCAATCTCTGTGCAAACCCCATGTTTGCCGATACACTCAATGGAGACTTCCATCTCACCGCGGCTTCGCCCTGCATTAATACCGGCACCGGTTCCAACGCCCCGGCGGAGGACTTGGAGGACGTGCTGCGGCCACAGGGGGTTGGCTGGGACATGGGCGCCTATGAACTTTCCGCGGCACACGTCGAAACCCGGACCGCCGCACACGTGGCGGCCACATCGGCAGCCCTAGCGGGTGACCTGATCAGCACCGGCGGTGCGCCAACCACGGTATATGCGTTCTGGGGCGAGAACCTCGTCAGCAAGCGACCGATCGACACAGACACCTACATCGACTACGGCAAGCCCACTAACAATTACGGAACCTCGGGTTCGGCCAAGGTCGTGGCCAGCACGACGCCCGCGCGCACGCTCTTCACCCTGCCGCCCTCTTTGTGGACAAACGACGTTTCGCAAATCGTCTCGGCCACGGTCTCGTTCTATACCTGGAATGACACCACCGCCACCCAGGACATGCGACTTTATCCGCTGACTCGGGCTTTCACCGAAGGTACCAGCGCTTCCCCGGCCAACGGTGCCACCTGGAACACTTACGACGGCAGCAATGCTTGGACCACGGCAGGCGGCGATTACGATGCCGGCGCCTCCGTGCTGGGCGTCAAGGGCATGGCCGGAGTCTACAGCAACGACGCCAACGGTAAGTTCTTCACCTGGGACATCACGCCGCTGCTGACCAACGCCGCCGCCCGCGCCGAACTCCAGAACTATGGTGCCCTGCTGGATGCGGGCGTGGCTTCGCCGCAGCGCTATGCGACCTTCAACAGTTCCGACAAGACCGGCTATCCGCAGGCCTACCTGCCGTTCGTGACCGTCGTGTTGGCCAATTCGAATCCGGACCAGAGCACCAACCTGGGCGTTTGCGCAGAGGGCGCAATCACCAATATCGCCAACAACCTGCAGCCCAACACCAGCTATGCGTTCACCTTCATGGCGAGCAACGCGGCCGGCACTTCCTGGGCGCCCGCGGCCGGCACCTTCACGACGCTCGCCGCCACGCCAGCTATTGAAAATGCCGATGCCGGCAACGTCACGGCGCAGGCCGCCACGCTCAACGCCGTCCTGACCTCGGACGGCGGGTTGCCGACCAAGCTCTATTACGCTTTCGGCACCGATCCAGCGGCGTGGACCACGACAGCGCTGGCCGGCGCCTATCCGGAGGGCGGCGCGAGCGTGAACGTGAGCGGCCTCACCCCGGCGGCGACCTACTATTATCAGTTCATGGCCAGCAACGCCGCAGGCATTGCCCGGGCTCCCGCCACCAACGTCTTCACTACTCCATACGGCGTGTCCATGGCGAATATCGTGTATTCGAACGGTGTCATGGTGCTCGCCATCGACGGACTTTCGGCCAACGTCACCAATGTTGTGGAGCGTTCCTTCCATCTGGAAAGCAACGACTGGACGGTTGTTACCAACATTGTCGGTGCCGGCATCACAAACTGGTTCGAAGAGCCAAGTCCGGACTGGACCAATGTGTTTGTCTTCTACAGAATCCGGCTTATCCAATAAATGAAGATCGATGAGGCCAGGCAACGGATTTCCAGCATGGTACTCCGCCCGCAAACTGCGGACGGAGTACCATCCGGGTTCACCTTGGTGGAACTGCTGGTGGTCATCGCCATCCTAGCCCTGCTGACCGCGATTCTGGTCCCCTCTCTGAAGAAAGCCCGGGATTGGGCGTGGGAGGGCGCCTGCAAAGCCAATTTGCGCCTGTGGGGCATTGGCTTCATGGCCTATGCGGCTGACCACAAGGGGTACCTTCCCCACCCCGATGGCCAGGAGCGGGAGGTCAAAGGCACCGATACCGGTCACGAGGGCTACATGGATCTCGTACCGCCCTATATGGGGGATCGGCCTCGGTGCGATTATCCCGGGGGTCATAAACCCACCCATGGGTTCTGGCAATGTCCCGCTGCACGCGTCGCCCCGGGGCTTTCGTCACGGCCCAACGGATATTTCAGCTATGCGATGAACTCCTATCTGGCCCACGATTTTTCATATGGCCTGCCCTGGGGCGTTCAACCGCAGCCCAGTTTTCTCTTTCTGGGACGCGCCGTCGCCCCGGCCCAAACCATTCTCATGTTCGAGCAGACACTGAATCCCAACATGGGCTATGGCGGCTCGGGCGGACTCAGTTCCGCCGGCCAGTACGGGGCCGAAGATGCCCGCGCCGTTACCGAACGTCACGCACATCTCCTGGGCGGCATGGGCGGGAACGTGCTCTATCTCGACGGCCACGTCGCTTGGCGCAATGATTTATGGGATGACGATCTCAAGAATCCCCGCATCCCCCAGCGCGGGGATCTGACTTGGTTCCCCTATCCATATTGAGTATGAAGTTCAGGTGATTCGCCAACTGCCAAAGTGATCGGCTTATGAATCGTAAATTGCTATTATCTCCGGGTCTATTGTGCATCATCGCGTTGCTTTGCGGCTGCGGCAGTTCGGCGCCGGATGCAACTAACACTCCTGCTTCCGGCGCCCAAACCGTCACAGATGCCGCGGGACGCCAGGTGCATCTCGCGGGAACACCTCAGCGAATGGCCATCTCCGGCAAAGCATCTTTCATGATCGAAAACGCCGTCTATCTCTTTCCGGAAGCCCGGGAAAAAGGTCTGGATTTTCTCGGTGGCCGTTCCATCCAGCGGCCGGAGGCCGGCGATTTTCTCGCATTGGTTGTTCCCGATCTCGCCGGCCGCGCTACGCTGGGCGGCCAGGCGGGCATCGAACAGGTGGCCGCCGCCCGGCCGGATGTTGTATTGATGAAACGGACGGTCCAGCAGGTCGGCGAAACCATGGACCAGGTCGGGCTGCCCGTTGTGTTCCTCGATCTGGAAACGCCAACCCAGTACGAACGCGACCTGGCCATTCTCGGCCAGGTTCTCAATGCCCCGGCAAGCGCCCAGACGCTGATCGCCTACTATCACGGCATTCTCGACGACACCGCCCGCCGTACCGCCGTCCTGGCACCGGAAACCAAACCCCGGACGTTACTGATCCAGTACACCGACCGCAACGGCACCGCCGCTTTCAGCGTACCCTCGCCTGATTGGATCCAAACCGAACTGGTCGAACGCGCCGGCGGCATTCCGGTCTGGAAGGATTCCGCGCAACGCGGCGGCTGGACCATTGTGAATCTCGAACAAATCGCCGCCTGGAATCCGGATGTGGTTTTCGTGGTCAATTATCGCGGCAACGCCAGCCCGGCGGTTACCTCCATCCGCGCGGATTCCCAATGGCAGGCGCTCCGCGCCGCGCAGGAAAACCGGATTTTCGCATTCCCCGGTGATTATTGCAGTTGGGACCAGCCTGATCCCCGCTGGGGCCTTGGCCTATTGTGGCTCGGGACGCACTTGCATCCCGAATTGTTCCGCGATGTCGACTTGATGGCAGAAATCCAACGTTTTTATGCCCTGTATGGACTTTCGGCGGAAGACATCCGCGCGCATATCCAGCCCTTGCTCCCGGAAGACCTCGTCCATGTCGCGAATTGACGCCATCACAACCCGGATCCGTCGTCATCCGCAGCTTTGCCTGCTGGCCATCCTGCTGCTGGCCACGGGGGCTTCGGTCTTTATTGGCCGTTTTCCCGCCCCGGGCTGGATGCCACCGGGCCGGCTAGCCGCTGATCCCCTGGCCCAGCAGCTCGTTTTGAATCTGCGTTTGCCGCGCATCTGTGCCGCCCTGCTGCTGGGCGCGGCCTTGTCGGGCGCCGGCGCCGCCCTGCAAATGCTGTTTCGGAATCCCCTAGTCGAACCGGGCTTCCTGGGTGTTTCCCAGGGCGCGGCATTTGGCGCCGGCGTGGCCATCCTTTTCCTCGGCGGCTCCAACCTGGCCCTGCAAGGCTGTGCGGCGGGATTCGCCTGCCTGGGCCTGATGTTGTCCTATCTGCTGGCGCACCATTTCCGCTTTGGCGGCTGGATCCTGCGTTTGATCCTGGCGGGCATTGCTGTCTCCGCTCTCTTTTCCTCCGGCCTTGGCCTGTTGAAATGCCTGGCCGACCCGCTGCGCCAACTTCCGGAACTCACGTTCTGGCTGATGGGCGGGCTGTGGGCGGCTGGCTGGCACGATGTCCTCCGCATCCTGCCGGTGACGGTCCCCGCGCTGCTAATCCTGTGGCTGATGCGCTGGCGGATGTCGTTGCTGGCCCTGGGCGATGAAACCGCGTTTTCGCTGGGCGTCGCGGCGGGCCGTGAACGCGCATTGGTGCTGGCCGCTGCCGTTGCTGCGGTCGCTGCGGTAGTCTCCGTGGCCGGCATCGTGGGCTGGATCGGACTGCTGGTGCCCCATGCGGCCCGGCGCCTTGTGGGTACAGACGCCCGCCGGTCCCTGCCTGCCGCCATGCTCCTTGGCGGTCTGTTTTCATTGCTGTGCGACGATCTGGCCCGCACCGTAACTGCCGGGGAGATTCCGCTGGGCATTTTCACCTCGCTCTTCGGCGCCACATTGTTTCTGGTGTTCATGATCCGGCGGCCACAGGGAGCACAATCGTGAGCCACCCCCTCATCCTGTCGTTGACGGACATCGGCTACGCCTATGCCCCGCACCGCCCGCCGGCGCTGCGCAACGTCACGCTAGACATCGCCGCGGGTTCGCTCGTGGCCATTCTCGGCCCCAACGGCGGCGGCAAAACCACGCTGTTGCACGTGTTGCTGGGACTGCTGCCGCCCGGCACCGGCACGTTGACCATCGCCGGCAAACCGCATGCCGCCTATTCCCGGCGTGCCCTCAGCCAACTCATCGGCCTCGTCCCCCAGCATGAGCACATTCCATTCGATTTCACTCTCCTTGACTACGTCCTGCTGGGCCGCGCCCCCTATCTGGGCCCGCTGGAAATGCCGGGTGAAAAAGATCTTGCCGTGGCGCGCGGCGCGCTGGAAACCGTCGGTCTGGCCACCCTGCAAGCTCGGGCCGTCACCGCCCTCAGCGGAGGCGAACGCCAACTGGCCATGATCGCCCGCGCCCTGGCGCAGGCTCCGCGCATCCTGCTGCTGGACGAACCGACTTCGCACCTGGATCTGGCGAACCGGCAGGCCGTCCAGAAAGTCCTGCGTAAACTGGCGGACCATGGCGTGACCGTCATTTTCACCACCCATGATCCCCATCTGGCCGCCGCCATGGCGGATCACGCCATCCTCATCCGCGGCGGCATGCTGCTGGCCGCCGGTCCGTTCGATACCATCTTCACTGCAGAACGGCTGAGCGCCACCTATGGCATTGATCTACAGGTGATCGCTTGCGGATCGCAGCGGGTCGTCCTGCCCTGAAGCAACTGCATCCGCCGGCGCCGGCAGGCCTCCGCGCAGTGATGGGGCTTGCTTTTCTGATCCATGTTGATATGGAATTCAACTGTGTCCAATGGCTCTCTATTTATAATCCGGCCGCTACTCTGCTTAGCCGTCATTTTTGTCCTGAACAGCAGCGCCCAGTCAGCGGATATTTTTCTGCCGATTGTCACCGACACCTATCTCGACAGTTGGCTTCCCGACAATAACTATGGGACTTCCGAAAACGTGGATGCAATGATCAGTACTAATGGCTTCCCCGAACATGGCTTATTCCAGTTACCAGAGGAAGTAATGGCCCTGAGCACGTCCATGCCAATTAGGGTACGAGTCTATTTTCATGTTTCCGCGGATCAAACCAGCGGTCGAAATATTTCAATATTTCCTCTGAAACGCCCCTTTACGGAAGGCTCGGGTCATAGCACGATAACAACCGACGGAGCCAATTGGGACACTTCCAATGGCACAAATGCTTGGACCACTCCCGGAGGTGATTTCGACACCAATTTCCCGGTGGTTTGCAACCGGGGAACCAATGGTTTCTTTTGGTGGGATATCACACCATTGTTGTATAACGACACTGCCCGATCCAACCTTCTCGCTCATGGCGCATTATTGCGCATCGATGAAACACCCATCCCCACCAATCGCATCGCGTATGCCGCGTTCACCAGCTCGGAAGGCGCCGCCGCCGAACGTCCCTACGTCGTTTGCAGCCTGGCCGCAGCCCGCACCTTCCCCCTTGCGACCGACACCTATCTCGACAGCCGCTCCGCGAACGCCGCGAAAAACTACGGCGCGGCCACCACGATCAAGGTCCTGATCAACAGCAGCGATGCCTCCGTCTGCCGCGGCCTCTTCCAGCTGCCCCCGGAACTAGGCCTCTACAATTCCGGCGAAATCGCCTCCGCCAAGATCTTCTGCTACGTCTGGCAGGACAACACCACCAACCTCAACATCACGCTTTATCCCCTGACGCGGCCCTTCGCCGAAGGCACGGGCAACGGCACCACGCCGGCCGATGGCGCCACCTGGGCCACCG
The DNA here is from genome assembly GCA_964567795.1 of uncultured Verrucomicrobiota bacterium. Lineage (GTDB taxonomy): Bacteria > Verrucomicrobiota > Kiritimatiellia > CAIQIC01 > Lenti-01 > Lenti-01. The sequence continues at coordinate 7,794 of CAZMOR010000093.1, read as the reverse complement.
CCGACGGCACCAACGCCTGGACCACCGCCGGCGGCGACTTCGACACCAACTTCCCCGTGGTCGGCATCAAGGAGGAGATCCTCGACCCGGACCTGCACGACCGGTTCTTAAGCTGGGACATCGCCCCGCTGCTGACCAACGATATCGCGCGTTCCAACCTGCTCGCCAACGGCGCGCTGCTGATGATCGACGAAGTGCCGGTGCCCGCCACCGGCATGCCGCGCGCCCCGTTCACCAGCTCCGACGATCTGACCTATGCGGCGGAATACCGGCCGCACATGGACGTGAAGGTGGTGCTGCGCACGCCGGAGGTTCCGGATGTTTCCATCGCCGACGGCCAGGTTACGATGCGTCTCGGCAACTGCACGCCGCTGGTGACGAACCGGATCGAGCGCACGCAGGACCTGCTGGCCACCAACGGCTGGACCTTGGTAACCAATGTGGTGGCGACCACGGCGGAAACGAACTGGATGGAAAGCCTACCGGCGGACTGGACCAACGCGTTCTACCGCGTCCGGATCGCCGAATAATCAGGAAACGGCCTTCAGCAGGGCGTGGAGGCGCTTGAGCTCCTGCGCGCCCGAAACCAGGCTCTTCCGGTACAGCGTCTCGTAGAGCGCCAGCACCTGCCGGCCGGTCTTCGTCAGCTGCGAGCCGCCGCCGTGGCTGCCGCCGGTGATGGATTCCACCAGCGGCTCGCGGAAGCACGCGTTCATGGCTTCGATGAGCTGCCAGGCGCGCTTGTAGCCCATTTTCATCTGCCGCGCGGCTTCGCTGATGGACTGCTTTTCGGCGATGAGCGTAAGGAGATGCGCCTTGCCGGGGCCGATCGTGGCACAGATGAGCCGCAGGTGCGGGCGGCGCTCCGGCGTGCCGAACTTGTGCTTGCGCGACTGTCGGATGGTCTTGGGCATGGGGCTTGCTCCGGATGTTGAAATCGCGGCTACTATCGCATCCCCCCGGTTTTCCACACAATGGAAAAAGTTTCGCCGGTTTTTCCACACTATGGAAAAACTTTGACGGATTTTTCCACACTATGGAAAAAAGTTTTCCACAGTGTGGAAAACTTTTCTCCAGGCTCGAGCCGCGATTCCCCGCACGGGGGCGCCGGCATCTATTTCGCGCCGCCGACTTCGAACGGGTAGTCGCAGGGCCGGCCGCGGAAACAGAACCCGAGGTTGTCGCCCTTGACGTCCTCGTACTCGATGCCGCCCATGGCCAGCGCCACCTTCTCGGCGGTCAGCGGCATGGTCTTCAGGCGCACGCCGACGGCGTTTTCGATGGCGTCGGCCATCATGGGCGCGCAGGCGACCATGGTGTGCTCGCCCACGCCGCGGGCGCCGAAGGGGCCGTCGGGCTGGGCGGTTTCGAGGATGATGGGCACGATTTCGGCTGGGCAATCCAGCGCGGTCGGGATCTTGTAATCCGTGAAGTTCGGGTTCAGGAGCCGGCCGTTGGGCGCATAGCGGATGTCCTCGTAGAGGGCCGTGGCGAGGCCCTGCACGATGCCGCCGACGATCTGGCCCCGCACGAGCTCGGGATTGATCGCCTTGCCGGCATCCACTGCGAGCGCCGCCTTCAGCACGGTCATCTTGCCGGTTTCCTTGTCCACTTCCACGATGACGCCGGCGCAACCGACGGTGTAGTGCACGTTGGGGTGCCCGCCCTGGCTGGTTTCGGGGTCGCCCAGCGCGGAGGTGAACTCCGGCATGAACATGCCGGTGCCCTGGATCGGGCCGCCGATGAAGTTGCCGTTGGACCGCATGATGCCGTCGATGACGAAGTTCCGGAACGGCAGGACCAGTTTCTTGTCCTTGCGGCTCTTCACGCATTCGCCGGCGAGATACAGGTCTTCGGCCTGCAAGCCCTTGGCGCGGGCCACCGTGGCGATCAACTTGGTTTTGACCTCTTCGGCGGCGGCGCGGACCGCGTTGCCACAGCTCCACGTGACGTGCGAGCCGACGGTCTGCCATTCGTAGGGATTGCGGTCGGTGTCCGGCGTTTCCACGCGGATTTTCTCCACGGGAACCGTCAGGACTTCGGCCGCGACCTGGGCCATCACGGTCAGGAACCCCTGCCCGATTTCCATGCCGGAGACCGTCAGATTGAGGGAGCCGTCCTCGTTGAATTTCAGGAAAGCGGCGGACGAGGCGTTCGGCGGCATGGCCGGGGCCTTCCAGAAGCAGGCCAGGCCCTTGCCGATGGCCACGTTGGGCTTGGTGCTCTTCTGGACCTTGCCCCAGCGGATCTCCTTGGCGACGCGGTCGATGGCCCCGCGCAGATCACCGGGATTCATGTGCGCGCCGTAGGCGAGCGTGTCGCCTTCCCGGATCGCATTGAGCCGGCGGAACTGCACCGGATCCATGCCGATGGCCTTGGCGATGCGCGTCAGGTGCGATTCGAGGCCGAAATGGAATTCGGAGTAGCCGAAGCCGCGGTAGGCGCCGCAGGGCGGCATGTTGGTGTAGACGCAGACGGAGTCGATCTTGACGTTCGGCACGCGGTATGGGCCGGTGGCCGAAAGGCCGACGGCGTTCACGACGTTGGCCCCGTATTCCGCCGAAGCGCCGGCATCCCAGTGCAGGGTGTGTTCCAGCGCGGTGATCTTGCCGTTTTTCTTCACGCCCATCTTGATGCGGGCGATGACGCCCTGGCGCTGGGAGGTGTTCATGAACTCCTGCTCGCGCGTCCAGTTGAGCTTGACGGGGCGACCCTTCATCGCGATGGCCAGCACGGCGGCGATGATCTCCATCGACACGCCGGCCTTGCCGCCGAATCCGCCGCCGACGTAGGGTGTCACGATGCGGATATCCTTGTGCGACAGGCCGAAGGGCTTCAACGCGACGGCCATGACGCCGCGCTGGGCGAACGGCGACTGCGACGACGCCCACAGGGTCAGGCGGCCCGCCAGATCGAACAGACCGGTGACCGCATGGGGCTCGATCGGACAGTGGGCATACCGCGGCACGGTATAGGTGTCCTCAAGGATGTAATCGGCTTCCTTGAACCCCTTGGCCACGTTGCCCTTGCGGGTTTTGCGCCAATGGGCAATGTTGGTGCCCGCGCGCGGGAAGAACCACGGCACCTTCTGGTAGGAACCCAGATCCGGGTGCAGAATCACGGCATCTTTTTTCAGGGCATCGCCCAGGCTCAGGACTGTCGGCAGCGGTTCGTAATCGATCTTCACGAGCTTGGCCGCGCGCAGGGCCGCTTCCGGGGATTCGGCAATGACGGCGGCGATCTGCTCGCCGACAAAGCGCACGCGGTCCTGCGCGAAGATGTACCGGTCCTGCATGTAGAGCCCGAACTTGTACGGGAAGTCCTTGCCCGTCACCACGCGGACCACGCCGGGAGCCTTCTCGGCGGCGGAAACATCCACTTTCTTCAGCTTGGCGTGGGCCTTGGTGCTTTCCACCACCACGGCATGCAGCAGCCCGGGGCCGAAATCCAGGTCGTCCACGTACTGCGCCGCGCCCGTCACCTTGGCAAGACCGTCCACGCGGACGGATGAGGTTCCGACAATCTTCGTCCTGCTCACGACCGGGCCCTCCGGGAAGCGGATTTGCGGCCGGACTTTTTCGCCACGGCCAGAACGGTTTTGACGATGGGATCATAGCCCGTGCACCGGCACAGGTTGCCCGCCAGCGCCTCGCGCACCTCGTGCTCGGACGGCTGCGGCTTGTCCGCCAGCAGCGCCGAGGCGGACAGCACCACGCCGGGCGCGCAGAATCCGCACTGGAATACATTGTTCTTGATGAACGCCTTCTGCAAGGCGGTCGGACCTTTCTGCCCCACCCCTTCCAGCGTCGTGACGGACTGGCCGTCCACCTCGATCGCCAGGATCAAGCAACTGCGCACGGCCTTGCCGTCCAGCAGGACGGTGCAGGCGCCGCAATCGCCGCGGCCGCAACCTTCCTTGGGCGTCTTGATGCCCAGCTTACCGCGCAGCACGTCCAGCAAGGTCTCGTTCGGAGCCACCGCCACGCAGCGGGGCGCGCCATTCAAACGGATGGAGATTTCCTTCATTGCCCTTCCTCCTCGAGGATGTTGAGGCCGTAGCCCGGGCCGCGGCCGGCGAGGCGGGCCGCGGCGAGCCGCACGGCGCGTTTCAGCATGACGCCAACCATGAGGCGGCGATAGACCTGGGAACCCCGGATGTCGGTGATCGGCGCCACCTCGGCTTCGGCGAGCGCGGCGGCCTTCTTCAGCAGCGCGGCGGCCGGCTTCTTGACCCCCTTGAGCAGGCGTTCCACTTTCCGCCCGCGGATGGGCGTGGGCGCCACGGAACCGTAGGCCACGCGCCAAACGCCCCGGGCATCGACGCGGACGCCCACGCTGGCCTGGGCCAGGTCTTCGCCGCGATAGCGCTTGAGCTTCGCAAACGCGCCGGCGTGCCGGACCGGCGCGAGGCTGAAGCCCAGCACGATGCCGCCCTTGGCCAACGCCGTGCGGCGCGGCCCCAGGAACCACTTCTGCATGGGAATCTTCCGCAATCCGCGGCGGGTCGCCACGTGCACCGTGGCTTCGTAAACCAGCAAGGACGGACCGCTGTCGCAGCAGGGCACGGCGGAACACACATTGCCGCCGAGCGTCGCGCGGTTGCGCACGCCGACCGACGCCACCATGCCGGACGATTCCACCAGCACCGGCACGTGTTTGTTCGCCACCGGCGATTCGATGATCTCGGCGAAGGGGGTATTGGCGCCGATCCACAAGCGGCCGCCCCGGAGCCGGATCCCGCGCAGTTCGGACAGGCCCTTGAGATCCACCAGCAGGCCGGGACTGACCGCGCCGTCGCGCAGCCAGGCGACCAGATCCGTTCCGCCCGCCAGCGACACGGCGCCGGGCCGGGCCAACAGCCGCAGGGCCTCTTTCAGGCTGGCCGGCTTGGCATATTCAAATTCACAGGCAATACTCATGGATTTACTCCATTGTTGGTTGAGGAAGTGCGTGCGGCATCGGTGGTGGAATCCAGCAGCTCCTCCAGTTTGTCATCTGCGGGCAGAAAACTGTCGTCTTCGTGCCGCAGTCCCACCAATATGGTCTTGAACGTGCGCAACAGGATGGAAAGGTCCAGCAGGAAGCCCATGTTCTTGATGTAATACAGGTCGAACTGGAGCTTGCGGGCGGCCGCCTCGAAGCTGGCGGCGTAGGGATAGCGGACCTGGGCCCAGCCGGTCAGGCCGGGCTGGACCAGGTGGCGTTCGTCATAGAACGGAATGAAGGTGGCGAGTTTTTCGGTGAACTCCGGGCGCTCGGGCCGCGGTCCGACCAGGCTCATCTCCCCCTTCAGGACATTGAACAGCTGCGGGATCTCGTCGATGCGCCATTTCCGGAGGAAATACCCCACGCGCGTCACCCGGGCATCGCGGCGGCTGGCCCACACGGCGCCCTGGGCTTCGGCATCGGTGCGCATGGTGCGCAGCTTGAAAAGCACATAGGGCTTGCCGCCCAAACCCACCCGCGTCTGGCGATAGATCACCGGCCCAGGCGAGGACAGCTTGATCAGGACGCCGAACAGGAGAATGAGCGGAATGCCCACGACCAGTCCCAGCAGCGAAACCACGATGTCCGTGGCCCGCTTGATCTTCCGGATCTGCATGACGGAACTGTTCAGCGCGACCGTCATCAGCCATTCGTCATTGATATGCGCCAGCGGGATTTCCTGCGCCAGTTCCTCCGACAAGGAGACATAATCCATGATCTCCACCCCGGCATAGCGCAAGGGGCGCAGGCGGGACAACAGTTCGTGGCTGCGCATGGGCGGGACGGAAAGCAGCAGGACTGAAATATCGTGGGTTTGCACCAGCCGTCCGAGGTCCTCCGCGGTGCCCAGCACCGGCAGTTCACCAGCATACGCCGACGCGGGCAGCGTGCCGCAAACCACCAGGCCGGCCACCCGGTACAGTGAGAACGGCTGGGTCTTGAGCAGGCGCAGCAGGTCCGCGGCCCGATCGGGGTGGTCGCACAGGAGCAGCGCCTGCTTCAGGAAAATTCCCCGCCGCACCAGGGACAGGAACAGGCGGCGCAGCACATACGCCAGCCACAGGATCAAGAGGGAGGAAATCGCCCAGATGCCGCGGCCCAGGGTCATTTGCGGCCGGGCATAGAGCACCAGGCCGGTGATCCCGGCGGCGATGGCGGTGACCACCAGCGGCAGGAAATCGAAATCCAGGCGCCGGCTCCGGGTGGGCGGCTCATACATGCCACCCGCATAGAAGACCAGCATGTAGATGACCACGGCGATGGTCAGGGAGCCCCAGTTGTCCGCCAGATACTCCGCGCCATCCCCAAAACCCAGACGGATGAAAACCGCCGCCAGCTGCGCCAGCACGATAACCAGCCAGTCGCCCAGCGTCAGAAACAGATGGCGGCTGGAAACCTGCAGCCCGCGATGGAAAATCACAACCACGGTATCTCAGCTCCGCGCGTACATCGAGTCCTCAGCCGGCCGCCGGATCCTGACCGCGGCCCGGCGGCGGGACATCCTCTTCATAGCGGTAATCATAGCCGTAATAATGGTAGTAACTGGAATAGCCGTAGTTGCCCATCCGGGCCAGATCCAGATTGTTCAGCACGCAGCCCAGCAGGTTGGCACCGCGGGAAAGCAACTGGCGCACCGCGGCCACCACCAGCTTGCGGGAAGTCCGCCCGCCCCATACCACCAGCAAGACGCCGTCGGTCTGGGAGGCGATCACCGTGGATTCCGAAACCGCCAGGGCGGGCGGCGCATCCAGAATCACCAGGTCGTATTGTTCGGCGGCTTCGGCAATGAACTCCTTCATTTCCCGGCGCAACACCAGCTCGGCCGGATTGTCGGGAAACGCCCCGGTGCCGATCATGTCCAGTCCTTCCACGGAAGTGTGCTGAAGCACTTGGGACATTTTGGAATGCCCGGTCAGGATTTCGCTCAGCCCGCGGCCGGCCTGCAAGCCAAAGAACCGATGCAGCCCGCCGCGGTGCAAATCGGCATCCACCATCAGCACTTTGTGGCCGGTCTGGGCAAAACAGGTGGCCAGGTTCACGCTGGTGGTCGTCTTGCCCTCTTTGGGAACCGAGGAGATCACGGTCAGCGTGCGGAAAGGCCGGCCGGAAGGATTGAGCAGCAGGGCGGAACGGATGTTGCGATAGGCTTCGGCGAACCCGCTGGAGGAATCCACGTTCCCCAGCCAATAGGAGGACTCATCCACCTGCTTCCAATGGGCGGTGGGAACCAGACCCAGAAAGGTGGTTCCCAGGCTGCGGGCCACTTCTTCCGGATACCGGATGGAATCGTCCATGAATTCCAAAGCGAAGATCAGGCCGATCCCGATGGCCAGGCCGATCAAGGCCGCCAGGAACAGGCTCTGCAGGTTGCGCGGCTTCAACGGCGAACCGGGCGCAACCGCCCGTTCCAGGATTTTCACCGATTCCGTCTGGATGCCGGCGGAGATGTCGATTTCCTGCAGGCGGTTGAAAATCAAATCATAGAGGCCCTGCAGGCGGGTCAGGTTGCGCTGCCGACCTTCATATTCCTTCTGCTTCCGGTCGATCTCCAGCGCCTGCTCCTCCCACTCCTGCTCCACCTGCCGCGCCGCCTTTTCCTTGATGTTCAAGGCTTCCAGCTGGGAGTAGTACTGTTTCAGGGCGAACTGGATCTCCACCTTGAGGGCATCCTCGTTTTCCTGCAGCTTCTGCTGGGTTTCCTGGATCAAGGGATGCTCGTCCTTGTATTTCTTGCGGTAGGAAACCAGCTGGGCCTCCAGGATTGCATTTTCCCGCTTCAAGGTGTCCCACTGCGGCGGAGCCACTACG
>CAZMOR010000092.1:0-2125 GCA_964567795.1 uncultured Verrucomicrobiota bacterium | reverse complement strand
ATGTCGGACCAGTCTTCGCTGAGGAAGAGGACGAGGTAGGGATCGAGGCCGCCGGCGCGGGCGCGTTTCACGACCTCGGTGGCGTAGGTCAGGCCGTGCGGTCCGTCGTCCTTCATCCACAGGCGCACGCGGAATTCCCGCACTCCGTTCGCCGCCATGCCGGCAAACAGGTCGGCGGGGCCTTCGTCCCAGGTCCAGGCGGCGCCGGCCTGCTCCATGGCGAGGGAGTAATTGGCATCCACGCCGATGCGGAGCCCGTCGCCCCGGGCCCCGACCGCCGCCCACAGGCTTGCCGCCACCCACATCCAGCCGGTTTGCCTGATCATGTGCCGTTCGGGATGGAACTGGAAAATCACGCAGCCAGCATGCGCAGTTTTTATCGGCGGTTCAACCCGAAAAGGGGGTGGCAGGCCTGCGCCGGCTTGAACCAACGCCGGGCTTGCCGGAACCAGGCGTTTTGCGCTATCATTCCGGCAGCATGGACCGCCGGCTGCGGCAAGACCGGCGCTCCCTGCGGGCATTTCCATGCAACGTGCGCAAGGCATGAACCGGCTTCGGATGGTCAAGCGTTTCGGGAAAACGGTGCACGCCGTCCGGCGGAACGCCGGGTGCGGCCGGGGACGGAGGGGCGCTTGATCCGGCGGCACCAGCGCGGACGGCCGGGAATCCTGGTCGCGCTGCTGCTGCTGTCTGTTTCCGCCCGTGCGGGCGAGGTGATCCTGCAGTATTTCAACACGGGCTGGACGGAACTGACCCGCCGGATCCCCGAACTTGCCGAAGCCGGCTACACCGCGCTGTGGCTGCCGCCGCCGTTCAAGGCGGGGGGCAGCTTGTCGGCCGGCTTCGACTGCTACGACCGGTTCGACCTGGGCAGCAAGGACCAGAACGGCACCCTCGCCACGAGATACGGGACGGAAACGGAACTGCTGCACCTGGTCGACGTGGCGCACCGGTTCGGCCTGCGGGTCTATTTCGACAACGTCATGGCGCACAACGGCGGGCCGATGTCGGCCGGCGTTCCCGGCACGCTCCAGCCCAACGGGTTCGTTCCGGAGGACTTCCATCTCCGGCGCACGTCCGAGACCACGTACGAAAACTACGGCTGGCCGGCCTGGTGGGACGAATGGCAGGTGCTGAACCGGAATCCGTTCGGGCAGGACATCGCGCAGGAGAATCCCAACACCAGCTTCGGCTGGAACGAGAACGATGATTATCCGAAATGGACCGGCATCCGCCATCCGAACCACCCCGAGTACTATCTCGACACGGACCTGCCGCTGCCGGCGGTCAACGGCGGCGTCACCTCGATGGTCTACACCTTCGCGAACAAGGAACCGTTCGCGGACACGAATTCCAACGGCCGTTTCGACTGGACCGACACGAACGGCAACGGCCAGCACGACGCCGGCGAGGCGAGCGAACCGTTCACCGACACGGGCATCGATCCCAGCCGGGCGGACCACCGGACCGCCGCCTGGGGTTATGGCAACGGCAAGTACGACATGGGCAATCCGGTGGCGGAGGACGTGAACAGCCTGCTGTTCCGCGCCATCCGCTGGTTCACCGACAAGGCCAGCGCCGACGGGTTCCGGCTGGATGCGGTGAAACACGTGCCGGCGTACTTCTTCGGCAAGCTGGACAGCCCGAAGGACGGCTCCAACTGGGGCTATGGCGGGCAGGTGCAGGAGCAGTTCAACATTTCCCGCGGCTTCGGCGACTGGGGCAACCACCGCGACACCGTTTTTGACAACCGGCAGCCGCGCGACGACGCATTGCTTTACGGCGAACATCTCGGCGACCCGCCCTGGAAGATGTCCTACGTCGACGCCGGCATGCGCATCGCCAACGACGATTTCCTCAATGCCGTGAAGGGCAACGTCGGCGCCAGCCTGGCGGGCATGGACGAGCCGGGCTACGCCGTGATCAATCCCCAGCAGTCCATGCATTATGTGATGAGCCACGACAACAACTACCTGTGGGGCGGGGACCGCGCGCAGGCGCACGCCGTCCTGCTGATGCGGGAGGGCCTGCCGATCGTCTACACCGACGGCTACAACCAAAGCGGCTCTCCGGACTGGTTCCCGAAGCCGGCGGAAATCCCGTTCCTCGGCCAGTTCGCCCAGGC
>CAZMOR010000091.1:0-8505 GCA_964567795.1 uncultured Verrucomicrobiota bacterium | reverse complement strand
TTTCAGGCCCGGGGATGGGCCTTGTTGTACTCTTCCTTCAGTTTTTCCACGCTGACATGGGTATAGATCTGCGTCGTCGACAGGCTGGCGTGGCCCAGCAGTTCCTGCACGCTGCGCAAATCCGCGCCCGCATCCAGCAGGTGCGTGGCGAAGCTGTGCCGCAGCACGTGCGGCGTGATGGCCGGGTTCAGCTCCGCCGCCGCCAGGTATTTCTTCAACGCGCGCTCCACGGAACGCGGCGTGAGTGGCCCGCCGTTCTTGTTGACGAACAGCGCCGGCGCCCGGCCGGCGCCGCGGCCGGCGAGCAAGCCGTCGCGGGCCTCCAGGGCCGCTTGCAGCGCCTGCGCCGCGGGCCGGCCGATGGGACAGAAGCGCTCTTTCTTGCCCTTGCCGCGTACCAGCGCCGTGCCCGACAGCAGGTCCAGTCGCGCGTCCGTCAGCCCGCACAACTCCGCAATGCGCATGCCGGTGCTGTAAAACAGCTCCAGGATGGCCGTGTCGCGCAGGGCGGCGTAGTCCGCGAAGCGCGCATCCACCTTCGGTTCCTGCGCCCGGGCCGCGGCCCGCAGGCGGTTCGGCGCCTCCAGCAGGCGCAGCACTTCGTCGCGGCTCAGCACCTGCGGCAGGCGCCGGCGCGGCTTGGGCTGCTGCAATCCGGCAAACGGGTTGGTCTTGACCAGTCCTTCGCGCACCATGAAACGGAAAAACGAACGCAGGCTCGACATCTTGCGGCTGGCGGTCGCCGGTGCCAGTCCCGCCTTCTGGAACGAAGCCAGGAACCGCCGGGCCGCGAACCGGTCCGGCGATTTCCACGGATACGGCGGCGGGGTCTCCGCCCCCCACAACTGCGCGCAGAATTGCGCGATGTCGGAGAGGTAGCTCGACAAGGTGTGCTCCGAGGCGTTGCGCTCCGCCCGCAAGTGGCGGACGAACTGCGCCACCGCCGGATCCGCCGCAACAGCGCCGTCGTCCGGCACCGGCGGAGCTGCAGCCGCCAACCGCGCTGGACTCTTCCGGTCCGCCATGGGCATGCCTTCGCCGCAGGACCGGCGCCTACTCCAGCGAAACGGAATCGGCCGCGCTCTTCTTGGGCGCGCGCGGTTCCGGCAGGCCCAGCTTCTGCATCACGTCGCCATACGCCGGAATCTGCGTGGCGTAGGACACCGCCAGCCGCTTGAGCGCGCTGACCTGCTTGAAGGAAAGCTGCTTGCGCTGCGCGAACTGGGTCTTGAGCGAATTCAGGAATTCGCGGTCGTCCCAGGTCCGCCCCTTGCGGGTCGTGGGCGGCCGCCATTCCTTGACCGTGTCGAACAGGGCCAGGATTTCGTCCAGGTGCCCCTCCGGCGGCGCCGGCGGCTCGGCGGTCATGCCCAGCTCTTCCACGCGTTTGTCGAAGTCCGGAATCTGCTTGGCGTACTTGCGCACGATCTTGTCGAGATAGGCCACCTGCGCATGCGACAGCCGCTTCCCGCCCGAAACCTGGCTGCGCAGGGAGGCGCAGAATTCCTTGTCGTCGTACACTTTCTTGCCGAACTTGCGCGGCGGATCGAACTCGATCTTCTCCAGCAGTTCGAGCTTGGTGATCGTCTCCTGGCGCGGCGGCTCGTTGCTCGCGGCCGCGTTGGCGGGTTCGGCCAGCTTCAGGTCGGCCACCAGCGCGTCGAAACCGGGGATCTGCGTCTTGTAGCGGAAGATCAGCCGGGCCAGCGCGTCCTGCTGGCGGCCGGAAATCGGCCGCTTCTTCTCCGCGAACTGGCGCCGGATGGATTCGGCGAATTTCTCGTCGCTGTAGACCGTCTTGGTGCCGCGCTTCATCGGCGGCTGCCACTCCTTCACGGTGGCGAGCGCGCCCAGCATCTTCTCGACGACGGCGGCGTCCGCCGCGGGGCCGCGGGCGGCCCCCAGCCATTCCTGGAACTTCGCATAGAACGCGGACAGCATCTCCGTCCACGCCACCTTGCCCTCTTCGATTTCGTCGAGCTGCTCTTCCATGTTGGCCGTGAACTGCACGTCGAACAGCGCATCCAGGTTCGCCACCAGGAAATCGAACACCTTCAGGCCCAGTTCCGTCGGCACCAGGGCGCGTTTTTCGCGGTCGACATACTTGCGGTCCAGCAGGGTCGAAATGATCTGCGCGTAGGTGCTCGGCCGGCCGACGCCGTTTTCTTCCAGCACCTTCACCAGCGAGGCTTCGGTGAAGCGCGGCGGTGGCTGCGTTTCCTTGCGGTCGTTGAGCCATTCCACCGGATCGAGCCCCTCGCCCTTGTCGAGCGGCGGCAGGACTTCCACCTCTTCCCCGTCGGCCCCCTCGGCCTCCTCCTTCTTGCGCTGCTCCAGGCCGGAGACGCGCATGAAGCCGGGGAACACGATCTCCGACGCCGTCGCGCGGAACAGGAACGTGTCCGGGCCGCTGCCCGCCGCCTCGATCTCGGCCGTGCGCTGGGCGATGCGCGCCGGCGCCATCTGGCTGGCCATGAACCGCCGCCAGATCAGGTCGTACAGCCGCCAGTCGTCACGCTCCAGGATGGCCTTGAGGCTCTCCGGCGTGCGCGCCGGGTCGGTCGGCCGGATGGCTTCGTGCGCTTCCTGCGCACTGGCGCGGTTCCGGAAGACGTTGGGCGTCTCGGGCAGGAATTCCGGCCCGTGCTCCTTCAAAATGAACTCGCGCGCCTGCTCCCGCGCCTCCTGCGCGATCGTGAACGAGTCCGTGCGCATGTAGGTGATCAAGCCCGAGGCCGAACCGTGGCCCAGGTCCACGCCTTCGTAGAGCTTCTGCGCGATGCGCATGGTGCGCGACGGCGAAAAGCCCAGCGCGCCGCTGGCGGCCTGCTGCAGGCTGCTCGTAATGAACGGCGGCGGCGCGTTCTTGCGGATTTCCTTGCGGAGGACATCCGCCACGCGCAGGTCGCGCTGCTTCAGTTCCGCCACCAGCTTCAACGCCAGCGCCTCGTCCTTCACTTCCGCCTTCGCGCCGTTCAGCTTCGCGAGATACGCCGTGAACGGGGCGCGCGGGTCCACGCGCTTGGCAGCCTTGACCCCCAGCACCCAGTAGGGCTCCGGCTGGAAGTCGCGGATCGATTTCTCACGCTCGCACACCAGGCGCAGCGCCACCGACTGCACGCGGCCGGCGCTGGACGCGCCCGGAATGCGCCGCCACAGCATGGGGCTGACCTTGTAGCCCACCACGCGGTCCAGGATGCGCCGCGCCTGCTGGCTGTCCACGCGCAATTGGTTGATTTCGCTCGGCTCGCTGAACGCCTTGCGGATGGCCGGCGCGGTGATCTCGTTGTACGTCACGCGGCGGAATTTTTCCGGCGCCACCTTGCTCTTGAGCGCCTCGCGCAGGTGCCAGGCGATCGCCTCCCCTTCGCGGTCCGGATCGGGCGCCAGGTACACCGTCTCCACCTTCGCCGCCGCGGCCTGCAGCTCCGACAGCACCTTCGCACGGCCCTTGATCGGCACGTACTGCGGCACGAAGCCCTTTTCCACATCCACGCCCAGGGCGCGCTCCGGCAGGTCCCGCACATGGCCCATCGAGGCCTTCACGAGGTACTCGCCGCCGAGCAGCTTGTTGATGGTTTTCGCCTTCGCGGGCGACTCTACAATCACCAGATTCTTCACCATAGTCCAGTCATCCTTTCCTTCAAGACGGTTGCGTCTCCGCCGCCGGCAGGTCCCAGCTGCGGATTTCATCCATCAACGCCAGCCGCCGGCCCGGCAGCCGGCGGATCACGCGCTTCATTTCCAGTTGCATCGACAGCGTCATCAGCTGCGCCGGAGACAGTCCCGTCTTCCGGATCAGCACGTCGAAATCCAGTTCGGGCTCCGCCCACAGCGCGCGCACGACGGAGACCTCCGCGGGCGCCAGCGTCAGCCGCTGGCGGGCGTCCTGCCGGCGCGCCAGCCGGGCCTGTTCGTCCGGCGGGAACAGGAATTCAAATTCCTTCAGGATGTCCGGCAGGTCCTCGACCAGCCGCGCGCCGTTCTGGATCAGGCGATGCGGGCCTTTGGCCCCCTCGAGGTCCACGCGACCCGGCACGGCCATGACGCTGCGCCCCTGCTCCAGCGCCTGCTCGGCGGTGTTCATCGCGCCGCTGTCCAGGCCGGCTTCGACCACCAGCACGCCCTTCGACAGGCCGCTCACGATGCGGTTCCGGTACGGGAACGTCGTGCGGTCCGGCTCGCGCCCCAGCGGAAATTCGCTGATCAGCGCGCCGCTCTCCGCGATCCGCTCCGCCAGTTCGCGGTTTTCCGGCGGATACAGCTTGTCCAGCGCGCCGCCCAGCACCGCCAGCGTGCGCCCGCCGGCCTTCAGCGCGGCCAGGTGCGCCGCCGTGTCGATGCCGCGCGCCAGGCCGCTGATGATGGTGAAACCCGCCTTCGCGGACAGATAGGCCAGCCGTTCCGCCTGCGCCAGGCCGTAGTGCGACGCCCGGCGCGTCCCCACCACCGCCAGCGCCTGCTCATCCTTTTTCGTCAGCGTGCCGCGCACATAAAGGCACAGCGGTGGATCGTAAATGGTTTTCAGCGGCGCCGGATATTCCGCATCCACCGGCGTCACCAGCCGGGCGCCGAGCTTCGCCGCTGCCTGCTCTTCGCCCGCCGCTTCCAGGCCATCGCGCTGCGTGACGATGTTCTCCGCCACCTTCGGCCCGATGCCGCGCACGGCCGCCAGCGCCGCCGCCGGGGCCGTCAGCACGGCCTCCGGCGAGCCCAGCGCCTCGACCAGGGCGCGCACCCGCACCGGACCGATGTTCTCGATCCGGTTCAGCGTGATGTAGGCTTCGCGCGACGTCATTTTCGCAAGTTTCCGGCCCGGACTCAGTCGTCCAGCGTGCTGCCTTCATCCGGCGCCGCCTGGGGCAGCATGCCCGTCTGCTCCGGCACCGCCGGCGCCTTGCGCCGGCGGGCGTGGGAGAACAGATCCATCTGGCCGCTCTTCAGCAGGTCGTAGTTCTTCAGGATGCGCAGGATCTGCAGCAGGTCCGACTTTTCATACGTCTTCTTCACGTCGATCCGCTCGGCGAGTTCCAGCAGCATCGGGCGGAACAGGATCACGCCGTCGATGCCGCGCGATTTCAGGAAGCCCAGCGCCTCGGCGCGCTGGTCGGGATCCAGCGGCAGGTCGGCCATGCACAGGATTTTCGCCGGCTCCGCCAGCCCCAGCTCCGCCTCGGCCGCGCGCACGGATTCGGGCTCCGCGAACCGGTAGACCTCCGGCGAGCTCGCCAGCATGGCCGCCGTGAACTTCTCCGAATGCCAGCCGCGCACGGCCACGATGGCGCTGGAGACCTGCGCCAGCTCCGCCGCGCCCCACAGCTTCGCCTTGGGCAGCGGCCCGGCCGCCTTCAGCGCCGGATTCACCGCCAGCAGGTCCACTTCCTCGTGCAGGCCCTTGGACCGCGCCACGACCTGGTATTTCCGCGGCTGGCGCACCAGGAACCCGAGCGCCTCGAGATATTCGCGCACGACCCATTCATTGACCGAGGCCATCTTGACACCATCCTTTCAGCAATTCGCCCAGTTCCCGGACCGGCACCGGCTCCGGCAGCCCGCAATGCCCCAGCTTGTCGCACAGCACAAAGCGCACCGTACCGCCGGCCGACTTCTTGTCGCGGCTCATGGCGGCACCCAGTTCCCGGGCATCGAGCCCCTGCGGCTTCAACCGGGCGATGTTCAGCCCGAACCGGTCCAGCAACTTCAACACCCGAAGCGTGTCCTGTGCAGGAAAATCCTTGGCCGCCATGGACCAGGCCAGCGCGAACGCCATGCCCAGCGCCACGGCTTCGCCGTGCAGCACCGCGGAATAGCCGGTGGCCTGCTCGATCGCGTGCCCCAGCGTATGCCCGAAATTCAGCACCGCGCGCAGGCCGGCTTCGCGCTCGTCGCGCGCCACCACGTCCGCCTTGATTTCGCAGCAGCGCGCCACCAGGCGTTCCAGCGCCGCCGGCTCGCGGGCCTGGATCGCCGCCGCATGCTGCTCCAGCCAGTTGAAAAACTCCGCATCCAGCGCCACGCCGTACTTGACCACTTCGGCCATGCCCGCGGCAAACTCCCGCGGCGGCAGCGTGGCCAGCGTATCCGTGTCGGCGATCACCGCCAGCGGCTGGTGAAACGCCCCGGCCAGGTTCTTGCCGGCTTGCAGATTGATCCCCGTCTTCCCGCCCACGGAACTGTCCACCATCGCCAGCAGGCTGGTCGGCACCTGGATAAACCGGATTCCTCTCATATAGGACGCCGCGGCGAAGCCCGTCAGGTCGCCCACCACCCCGCCGCCCAGCGCCACCAGGACGCCCTGGCGGTCCAGCCGCTTCTCGGCGATCTGCTCCAGCAGGCCGGCCCAGCGGGCGGCCGACTTCGTGGCTTCTCCCGGCGGCAGGATGATCTTGTCCCAGCCCCCGCTCAGCAGCGCCATGACGCGCGCCCCGCAGGCAGCGTCCACATGGGCATCGGTCACTACGATCCCGCGCAGGCCTTTCACGGCCTCCGGCAGGCGGTTCAGGACACCCGCACCCACCCAAATGGGATACGAACGCTCACCCAGCGAAATTTGAACCTCACGAGGCATAACGGGGTGAGGAAATATCCCCTGTATCCCCCGTTGTCAACCCCATTTCCCGAAACTATTTTTGGGGCGAATATCGTATCCCGTTGGGCGCCTATTTGTTCCGCACGCCCCAGCGCACCAGTTCCCTGGCCAGTTCGCGGCAGGTCAACTGCCCCGGTGCCGTGGCTTTCTCCAGCGCCCCATACACCAGGCACGAGCCCGCGCAGGGCAGCGCCACCCGCGAAACCGCCCCCAGCGGCCCCATGCCCATCACGCTGACCAGCCCCTGTGCCTGCGCCGGCACGGCATATAGCCGCGCCAGGTCGGCGGGCGTCCGCGCCAGGGCCGCGATTTTGACCACGTCCACCCCCAGTTTCCGGCCGCGGGAATCCATCGCCAGCAGTTTCAGCAGGTCGGGCGTAGCGCGGAAATCATGGAACGACCCCACCACTTTCACGCCGCGCTTGTGCGCCGCCTGCACCAGCAGTTCCACCACGGCCCCCGCGCCGAGCTCTACATCCACCGCCGCCACCGACTTCAATCCGGCCAGGTACAATGCCAGCCGCTGGGCCTCGCGCCCGTTCCAGGCCCCGCCTTCGCGCCGGTCGCGGATCGTCAGCAGCACCGGCCGGCCCTTCTTCTGGATCGCGCCGCACAGCGCCAGCCAGTCCCCGCCGCACAATCCGGTCAGGTCCAGGCGCACTTCGACCACGTCGCAATCCGCGGGCGGCTGGCGTGCGCTGCGGCGCAGCAACGCCTCCGTCCCAATGCAGCCGACGATCAACGGATATTTTCCAAACCGGAGTTTCATGCCGCCATCTCACCAAACCGCCGCGCCGAACAAAAGAACAGAATTCAGCCCCGTCACCGGACGTTGTCCTCCAGCGCCGGGATCGCCTGCCGGATCACCGCCTGCGGCGCGCCCCAGGTGCCATCCGCCTGCCGGTCCTCGCGCAGTTCCACCGTGAACAGCTTGGCGTTCGCCTGCACCCGGCCCGCCACTTCCGCGAGCACAAAGCGGAACGCCGCCTCCTTGACGGCCGTCTTTTTTTCATCCGTCCACGCCCAGGCCCCGATCTCCGACCAGTCGCGCGAAACAAGTCCGGTGCGGAACAGGACCACGTCGGCATGGGCCGCCGTCACCGCCGCCGCGGCCGTGGATTTCAGCGCCGCGGCATCCGCGCCCGCATAGACATCGGGCCGCGGCCGCGTCTCCAGCGTCAGCGCGGCCCGCAGGCTGGCATCCGCGCGCTTCAACCGCTCCACGCGGTCCTGCAGCAGCCGCAGCCGCGGATCGTCCGCCGGCGCGGACAGCGCCAACCGTTCCAGGAGGGATTGCAATTGATCCAGTTGGTCGCGGTCCGGCGCGGACACCGGCTGCAACGTATCCATCCGCGCGGCCTGTTCGCGCACGAACTGCTCCAGCCGGGCGACCGGGGCTTCTGCCTGCGCCAGGTCGCGATCCAGGTCCCGTTGAAAAATCTCCGGCGCCGGCTGGGCCGGCGCGGACACCGCCAGCGCCGCCAGCAGGCATCCCAGGCTCCATGTCGCTTTCATCGTCGGACTCCTTGCCGCCCTCCCCCATGCGGGGAATCGCGGCTCATCCTCCCCGCCCCGGTTTTTCCACGCAATGGAAAAAGTTTCGCCGCTTTTTCCACACCATGGAAAAACTTTCACGGATTTTTCCACACCATGGAAAAACTTTGCCGGAATTTTCCACACTGTGGAAAACTTTTTTCCACAGTGTGGAAAAACCTTGAGCCGCGATTCCCCGCATCCGCGGGCGCGGCCGGCCGGCGCCCCGGGCTTACTTCGTCGCGTTGACGTTGCAGACCAGCCCGCCCTTTTCGGCCTTGTAGAAGCCGCCGGAGAGCGAATTGTAGCTGGCGAACGAGATTTCATACCACCAGTCGTGCCCGCCCGTCACATCGAGGTGGGCCGTGGCCGGCGGCGTCTCG
>CAZMOR010000090.1:0-1760 GCA_964567795.1 uncultured Verrucomicrobiota bacterium | reverse complement strand
TTGGGGCAGGAGGCCACGCAGACGCCGCAGCCGGTGCAGTCTTCGACGTAGATCTGGAGGGTGTAGGCGGTGTCGGGCTTGTTGCGCACGGGGGCGTGCTTGAAGCCGGCGGGGGCCTTGTCCAGGAGCTTCTTGTCGTATTCGTTGGCGCGGATGACGGCATGCGGGCACACGAACGAGCAGGTGCCGCACTGGATGCACTCGACCTCGTCCCAGATCGGCACGTCGAGGGCGACGTTGCGCTTTTCCCACCGCGTGGTGGCGGAGGGGAAGGTGCCGTCGACCGGCATCTTGGAGACTGGGAGGGCATCGCCGTCGCCGACCATGATCTTGGCGATGACATCCTTGACGAATTCCGGCGCCTGCGGGGAGACCGTCGGCGGGATTTCCAGCGTGGAGGTCACGCCGCTGGCCGGGATTTCGTACAGGTTGGCGAGGGTTTCGTCCACGGCCTTGAAGTTCTGCTGGACGATTTCATCGCCCTTCTTGCCGTAGGTCTTCTTGATGGAGTACTTGATCTTCTCGATCGCCTCGTCCTTGGGGAGAACGCCGGAGATGGCGAAGAAGCAGGTTTGCATGATGGTGTTGACGCGCGAGCCCATGCCGGTGCGCTTGGCGACGTCGTAGCCGTCGATGTTGTAGAACTTGATCTTCTGGTCGAGGATCTGCTGCTGGACCTTCCGGGGCAGTTTGTTCCAGACCTCGTCCTTGGCGAAGGGGCTGTTGAGGAGGAACACGGCGCCGTCGGAGGCGTAGCGCAGGATATCGGTCTGGAAGAGGAACTCGTACTGGTGGCAGGCGATGAAGCTGGCCTTCTGGATCAGGTACGGGCTGTGGATCGGATTGGGGCCGAAGCGCAGATGGGAAGTCGTCCGCGAGCCGGACTTCTTCGAGTCGTAGACGAAGTAGCCCTGCGCGTGGAAGTCGGTTTCCTCGCCGATGATCTTGATGGAGTTCTTGTTGGCGCCCACGGTGCCGTCGGCGCCGAGGCCGAAGAACATGGCGTTGGTGACGCCGGGATGGGCCAGGAAGAACTTCGGATCGATCTCGAGGCTGGTGTGGGTGACGTCATCCACGATGCCGACGGTGAAGCCGTTCTTGGGGGCGCTCTTCTTGAGTTCGTCGAAGACCGCCTTGACCATGCCGGGGGTGAATTCCTTGGAGGAGAGGCCGTAGCGGCCGCCGATGACCTTGGGCATGGCCGGGAAGGCGCCGCCCGCGACGCCCTGCGCGAGGGCGGTGAGGACATCCTTGTAGAGCGGCTCGCCGTCGGAACCGGGTTCCTTGGTGCGATCCAGCACGGCGACGGCCTTGGCCGTCTTCGGCAGCGCCGCGAAGAAATACTTCGTGGAGAAGGGCCGGTAGAGGCGCACGACGACGGCGCCGACCTTCTCGCCCTTTTTCTGCAGCGCCTCGATCGTCTCGAGGGCGGTTTCGGCGGACGAGCCCATCAGCACGATGACGCGGTCGGCATCGGGGGCGCCGATGTAATCGAACGGGCGGTACTTGCGGCCCGTCAGCCGGCCGAATTCTTCCATCGTGGCGGCCACGATGTCCGGGCAGGCCTCGTAGAATTTATTGACGGCTTCGCGGCCCTGGAAGTAGACGTCCGGGTTCTGGGCGGTGCCGCGGATGAACGGTTTTTCGGGATTCAGCGCGCGGGCGCGGTGGTCGGCGATGAGCTGGTCGCTGATCATGGCGCGGATGATGTCGTCAGCGATCATTTCGATCTTGGCGACTTCGTGGGAGGTGCGGAAGCC
>CAZMOR010000089.1:0-2109 GCA_964567795.1 uncultured Verrucomicrobiota bacterium | reverse complement strand
AGAGGCGCAGCCGCTGTGGCAGGGCATCGCGGACCGGGTCTTCCCGCCCGGCGAGGAAGACGGGCGGGTGCTCGACCGGCCCGACGAACTGGTTTTCCGGTTCACGGAGGCGTTCTACGGCGACTACGCCGAGGACACGTTCGAGAACGCGAAGCAGCGGCTCGAAGACCTCGAGGAACTGATGACGTTTTCCGCGAAGTACAAGAACACGGCGGAATTCCTGAGCGAAATGGCACTGCTGACCAATCTCGACGCCGAGCAGAACCTGCACGCCGCCACGCCGGCGGGGGCGATCCGGCTGACGACGGTGCACCAGGCCAAGGGGCTGGAATGGAAGGCCGTGTTCGTGCTGTGGCTGGTGGACGGAATGTTCCCGGCGGCGCGTTCGCTCGAGGAGGCGGCCAACGAGGCCGAGGAGCGGCGGCTGTTCTACGTGGCGGTGACGCGCGCGAAGGACTACCTCTGGCTCTGCGTGCCGCGCATGCGCAAGGGGCGCGACGGCGGCATCATGATGTGCCCGCCGTCGCGGTTCATCGATGAGATCGACACCGAACTGCTGCAGATCGACAAGGCCGGCGGATTCACGCCGCCGCGGTGGGGCAACTGGTAGGCGCGGCTAGGCGCGCGGGGATTGACCGTTCGGCGCATTCGGGTCCGGCGGCGGCGGCACGGCCGCTTCGGCGAATTCGGGATACAGCTTCTGGATGCATTCCGGGCAGAGGCCGTGGGTGAATTCGGCGTCGGAGTTTTGCTGGATATAGAGTTCCAACTGGTTCCAGTAGCCCTTGTCATCGCGGATTTTCTTGCAGGAGGCGCAGATGGGGAGCAAGCCGCGCAGGGTCCGGACGTTGGCGAGCGCCTCCTGGAGCTGGCGGGTTTCCTGCTGGAGGGCGGCGGTACGTTCCTGAACCTGCTCCTCGAGGTGCGCCTGATGGTCGAGCAGTTCGGCGGTGTGCGTGCGGTAGAGGTAGGACAGGAACACGATGAACGGCACGCAGGCCAGAAGAAAGAAAATGGCCGTGAACGCGGATTTCAGCAGATCCCGGTGCAGCAGGCGATCGATGCCGCTGATTTCCAGGTCGGCGCAGGCGAGGTAGCGCCGGCCGCCCGGCGACGTTTGCGGCAGGGCCACCGACCGGAAATTGCCCCACTGGTCGGTGTAATCAACGTAAACAGTTTTGTTTTCCGCCAAGGCGCGGACGAATTCCGGCGGGACGTCGTCGTAGGGATAGAAGTACCAGGACGCCAGCTCGCGGGCTTCTTCCTCCGAGACCGAGGGAGCGGAGAAGAAGTACTTGCCGTCCTTTTCAACGACGGTATAGACCCACTTGAAACCGGACTCGACGCCGAAATCCGTCACCAGCTTGCGGTTCCGGAGTTCCTCGTCCATGGCAACGGAGTGGGCGTCGACGGCGCGGTCGTGGAAATCGGTGGCGAGGAGATATTTCAAGGTGCGGGCGGCCTGCAGGAGGTTGTGGTCGATGTCGGCCATCAATTCGGCCTTGTTGGTGCGGTACGACCAGACGGCATAGCCTGCGACGGCCAGCGCATACAACAGGATGCATGCGGTCAGCAGCAACGGGGAACAACACGTTTTTTTGGTTATTACACGCATGATACCTGTCCGAATCGTCTTAATAAGAATGTAACATTCCGGGCGCAATCACAAGGAAATTCACGGGGAATTAAGACCGCGGCAAATCAAGTTGCGAGAAGCTGCCGCATGGGTTCGAAGCCGCGGGCATGGAGATCGAGCAGGCCGCGCGGGAGGCTTTCGGCGAACCAGAGAGGCGCGTAGGCCTTTTCGAGGTCGTCGAGAAGAGGGCGGGTCTGGGCGGCGGGCGCGCCGGCGGCAACCAGGGCACTGAAGTGCAGGAAGCGGCAGGCGAGCGCGAGTTGGGCATGGTCGGTTTCGTCGGCCCATTCGGTGGGCTTGAGGCTGGAAAATCCATCGGCCCAGGCCGGGGATTGAGCCGCGATTTCCCGCATGGGGGCGGGATCGGCCGGCGGTGGAATATTCTTGAGCGGGGCGAACGGCCACGCGGCGGCGGCTTCCGGCACGGAGCCAGCCAGTGAGAACAATTCGGCGGGACGGGAATCATCGGCGGC
>CAZMOR010000088.1:0-15157 GCA_964567795.1 uncultured Verrucomicrobiota bacterium | reverse complement strand
GTGCTCACGCGCTGGAGCGACCGCCCTTTATATTGATAATTGGTGGAAATCAGGCCGCTGAAACGGTCCTGGGCGCCGAGCGCGTCCGCCGCCTGCGCCCAGGGGAACTGCGCGTCATAGGTGACAGCATCAACGGTGGTGCCGGAGGAGTCGCGCAGCCGCACCGTGTCGCTGTTGTTTCCCAGCGCCCCCTTGTACGGGCCGAGCACGGTGGGGGCGCCGAGGGAATACACCGCGGCCAGGCGGGCGGGATTCTTGGCCACCACCCGGTAGCCACCGGCCGGAATGACGGTATTGAGGGGGAAGGTATAGCTGATGCCGCCCGCAAGCGTCCAGCCGCCCAGGTCAACGGCGGCCACCCCGGTGTTCTGGATTTCCACGAATTCATGCACGTCGTTGGTCAGTTGCAGGAAAGGCGTGCCGTCCGAATTGAAAACGGGTTCCTCCACCGGATGGTAATGGATTTCGCTGATGAGGATTTGTCCGGCGACGGCGACGGACACGTTGGTGTCCAGGAGCGAGCCGTTGGTGACGGACAGGTTGTTCAGGAAGACATCGTAGCTGCTGCCGGAACCGGCTTCATAGTTCCAGCACCGGATCTGGGCGATGCCACTGTCGGTTTGGGAGATCAAGGCACCCGCCAGCCGCCAGACGCTGGTCCCGATGGTGACGTTGGCCAGATAACTGGTCGTGCCCACCATTTGGAAGGCGATCTGCAGGCCATCGCCGGTGTACGGAACCGTGGAGGCGCTGGTGCCGGCCTGGTCATTTATGGAATAATAGCTTTCGCCGCCGGAGAAATAGAATTCCCACAGATTGTTGCTCGCCGCATTGCGGAAGGCGATGCCCGCCGACTTGCCGCTGTTGATCCATCCGTTGTCAAACGAAAGGCGCAGGACCTGGCCGGTGGAGAGGGTGCCGGAAAGAGGCCGGACTGCTTCGGTCACGCCACTGGTGGACCAGAGGCCCCAGGAACGGCCACCCGAATCGATGCCCCCGCTGGTCCCCCCGGCATTGGTGGTGGAACTGGCGGTGAACAGGCCGCCGCTGCCGCCGACAGCCAGTTGCCAGGCGCTGAATCCGGAGCCACCGTTCATGCCATTGGTCCAGCCGGTGGCATAGACCGAATTGGAGGCCGTATCGGCTCCCGTGGTGGCACCTTCCGTCCCGCCGCAAAGCGCAAGCAATAGCGCAAAACCGGGCGTTAATTTCTTTAACACGTTATTCATGGAAGATTCTCCCAGCGACGTGCCAAAGCATACACAAGCCAAATGAAGACAGAATGAAGGCTTGCTAAAACGGTTTTTTAAGAGGATTCTTAAGTATGTTCATCCAATCTTCATCAGGATTGTGTAAGGATTCGAGCGTGTTGTAAACCAATGGTCGTGTCGAATCGCTGGGAAAAGATATGTTCAAGGATCTGAAACAGACCCATCAGGATCTGGTCTCGCGACACGAAGCGAAGTATATCGTTTCATGCGACCTCGTTCCCGGGATCCGCGAATTTATCCGCCCCTTCTGCATACCCGATCCCCACACGCGGGGTGATCCCCCGCAATACATGATCACGACGCTCCAAATGGACACACCGGACCTGGCTTTGCACCGGATGAAGATGAACGAGGCCAACCATCGGTTCAAGCTTCGCGCACGAATCTACGGGGAGCCGGGCGAAACCGATGTCTACGCCGAGGTCAAAAGCAAGTTCGCGGGAACCATCGTCAAGTCGCGCGCCAAGATTCCGTTTGCGCTGTGGGGGGAAGACATTATCCGCAATACGCGGGTGGACCTGCCATTCAAATCCCGTGCCGAAGCGCAGGGGTTTCTGGAATTCGTCCGCCTGACCCGCGAGACGGGCGCCGGGCCGGTGGTGCTGGTGCGCTACCATCGGGAGTCGTACTTCGGAGCGAACGATCCCTATGCGCGGGTCACCTTCGACCGGCGGCTGTGCTATCAGCCCACGCGCTCCTGGAATTCCTGGGGGAGAGGCGGCCGGTGGCGCTCCATGGATGTTCCCTATGCGCAGAACAAGAACAACCGATTCTCCGGCGTCATCCTGGAAATCAAGACGCTGAACGATGCGCCGCACTGGATGATGGAGCTGGTCATGCGCTTCAACCTCGAGCGCATCGGCAACTGCAAATACTCCTGCGCCCTGTGGCAGGAATCGCTTTACGACCAGTTAACGTTTGCTCCTTATACGGCCGAGGATCTGACGTATCAATGAACCCAAGGAAGCCGGAAGGAAATAGTTAATATGGACCTGCTGTCTTCAGCCTTCGGATCGGCGCGCATTCTGAGCACGGAGCAGATTGTCTTCGCGCTCTTCCTGACCTTTGCGCTCGCCTTCGTTCTGGCGTCCGTCTACCGCTGGACGTTCGTCGGGTTTTCCTACTCCCGGGCCTTTGTCCACACGATGGTGCTGGGGGCGATGGTCGTTTGCATGATCATCATGGCCATCGGCAACAACCTGGCGCGGGGTCTCGGGATTCTCGGAACCCTGGCGATCATCCGGTTCCGGACGCCCATCCGCGACCCGCGGGACATGGTGTTCCTGTTCGCCTGCTTCGGCACCGGCATCGCCTGCGGGGCCGCCACGTACACCGTCGCCATCATTGGAACCATCACGCTGGCCGCGGCGGCCATGGTCCTGCACTGGTCGCCCTTTGCATCCCGGCGCGAATACGAGGGCCTGCTGCGCTTCATGCTCCCGGCCTCCTCGAAGATGGAGGATGAGGTCGTTGCGGTTCTCCGGCAGTTTTGTTCCGTATTCCACTTGATTGCCATGCGCGAGGCGGTCCAGGGAGACCTGATCGAGTACTCCTACCAGATCCGGCTGATCGATCCTTCCTACCACGCGGAACTGGTGGGGAAGATGCACGACATCCAGGACGTTTCCGAACCGAGCCTGCTCATGCAGCGCACCACGGTTGAATTGTAGACAGAGATCAGGAAAGGAAGCTTTAGCTGCATGAACGCCGTATCCTATGAGCGCCCCCGGATGACCAACTATCCCCAGTTGTGGTGGCGGAAGATCAAGCGCAACTGGCCGTTCATGATCTGGCTCGCGGTCCTGGCCTTCATCCTCCTGTTCTATTCGCGCAACCAGCGCTACGGGCGGATTTGCGGGATGATGGAGGTGATCGACGAGGCGGTTGTCCCCCTGGAAACGGCGCGCTTGACCTCGCTCGCCGTCATGACGGGACAGCACGTCAAGGCCGGCGATGTCCTGGCGCAAATGGATACGTCGCTGATCGACTCCGAAATCGCAATCCAGGAAAACATGCTCAGGGATGCGCGGGAAACATCCACCACGTACCAGCGGCAGATGGTCGCCTCGGTCGATCAAGCCGAGGCGGCGGTCAAGAGCGCGGAGGCCGTTCTGAAAAAAGAAGAGATGCAGCAGCGCAGCGATGAGGCGAAGGCCCAGGAGCTCCGCAAAGAGCTTGCGCGCCGCGAAGGTCTTCTGGCCCAGCGCCTGATGGATGCCACACAGGTGAACGAGCTGCGCCCGCAGATCGCCGCCCTCGAACAGGAACTGGCGGCCTATCCGGCGATCATCGAGACCTACCGGCAGGCCTACCAGAACGCGGAGGACCAAAGGACCGTCCTGCAGAACTGGCTGCGCATGCGCGATACGGAGAGCCCTTCCGCCGCGATCAGCAACAAGATGGCCTCCAGCGTCAGCATCATCCAGGCCACTCTGGAAAAATACATTCAGCGCCGGAATAACTATACCTTGCGCGCGAATCGGGATGGAATCGTGGCCCGGATCCTGGTCGAGCCAGGCAATGTCGTTCCGGCCGGAACGGTTATTTTACGCATCGTGGATGAGCAATCGCGCAACGTCATCGGCTTCCTGCCGGAGGGGGCGGCATCCAGATTGCAGGCCGGGCAACCGGTCGTCGTGTGGAGCCTGCACAATGGCGCGGACAACCTGTTCCGGTCGCGGGCGCATCTGGTGCCCGGCACGGTGCTCTCCATCACGCCCGACATCGAATCGTTGCCCGACAGAATCAACCCGATGCAAGTGATGGCCCAGGGCGGAACCTCGGTGCGCGGGCGGCGCATTGTCTGCCGGCTTGACAGCGAAGCGCCGTTCAGTCCCGGTGAGGCCGTGGAGATCCGGGAAGTCCACGCGGGTTGGGCCGCATTTCTGGATCGCTTGGTGCTCCCATGAGTATGCTGTTCGCGGCCCTGCGCCGGCACCTTGATCCTTCCTGCATGAAAGCCTCGCGGGACATCCTGAACAGAATCGGCCTGGCCGGCAGCTTGCTGGCCATAGTGGCCGGTTGCGCGGCACCCAAACCGGCCGCCCTCCCGGCGGTGTTGCCGTTCGAAGACCCGGATTCAAGCACTGTGGCGGAAGCCGAAGCGGCCCTGCCGCCGCCGCCGCCCGAAGGGTATGACTGGGACCTCCTGGCGCGTCGCGCCGCCGCGTGCAGCGGCGAGGCCAAGGCCCTGTGGCTGGAGTCCGTCGCCGAACACGGCCAGATCGCGGTGGATACCGCCTGGCGCGATCCGCAGCTCCGGCTCGGGAGCCGCACCGGCAGCCTGGATGAGAACACCTACGACCATCACAGCGCCGTCCTCGACGCCACTACGCCGTATCAATGGGAAAACCACGACTCCGACGCCTACGAAGCGGGTGCGCGCATCAATATCGTCAATCCGTTCGTGAACCGCTGGCTGCGGCAGCGCGGCGAATCCGCCGCCCGGGCGAAGGAAGCCGCGTCGCAGGAGGCCTCCTACGCCGCCTATTGCGAAGTGCGTTCCCTGTGTCTCGAGGCCGCTTCGTTGCGCGCCGAGATCGATGTGCTGGCCGAGATGGCTCATTGCCGCAAGGACGCGCGCGACTTGCGCACGCAGCAGGCCGCCGCCGGCCAGGCCAGCGCGCTGGACGTGATCCACGCCGTCACGGATTTCGCCACGCTGCGCGCCGACCTCCGCGAAAAGATCTCAGAATACCGGGCGCTGGTTCGCCGGATTTCCATGCTGGCCGATGTGCCGGTTTCGCAAATCCACCTGCGCGCGCCGGCCGCGGTTTCCCCAATGCCCGGCAGCGTGCCCCCAACCGACGGGCTCGTGGATCTCGCCTTTGCCCGCCGGCCGGACCTCGCCCGGGTCAAGCACGAGAAGGATGTCGCCAAGGCCGGCCTCGGCGCCGCGAAGGCCGACCTTATCCCGTGGTTCGATTACGTCGAGGGCGGGTATTCGTCCGAAGACACCCACATCAACGCCTACGAGCGCGATTCCGCCGGCTACGACCAAGCCGACCGGGACGCCACCGAGTGGCAGATCAATCTTGCCATCAACGTTCCGATCTTCGGCTGGGACGGCAAGGAGGTGCGCGTGGCCCGCACCCGCACCACCGCGGCCGAAACGCGCCTGCGCGCGCGGCTGGCGGACACCCGCGCCGAAGTCGCCGGCGTGCGTGCGGACTACCTCCGCGCCTGCGCCGACCGCGACCGCATCGTCGCCGAGGCCCGCCAGGTGCAGCAGGTCATGGACGCCAAGATCGCCGAGATGGGGCAGGCCGCCAGCGTGAACCCGGCCGACTTGCTCGCCGCCCGCGAGGAAGTGGCCGCCTACCGCCTTGTCGCGCTCAAGGCCGAACGCGAGTGCCTGCGGCTCGAGCAGCAGCTCGAGTCGCTGGTCGGCGGCCCGCTGGCGCCCTGAAACCCGGCGGCCCCTATTTATCCCCTGCAGCTTCAGCGAAAGGGGATGCGGGGGCTCGCGGCTCATGGATTTTTCCACACTATGGAAAAAAGTTTTCCATAGTGTGGAAAAAATCCGCAAAGATTTTCCATAGTGTGGAAAAATTCCTCAAAGTTTTTCCATTGTGTGGAAAAATCGAGCAATGTTTTTCCATAGTGTGGAAAAACCGGGGGCGAGGGCTTGAGCCGCGATTCCCCGCATCCGGGGGCGTTGGAAATCGAAGGTTGCGGGTTGGGCGCAACGTGGCAGAATGGGCGGCCCGATGAAGATCACCCCTTCCAGTCGCAGCGAATGGATGGCGGCGGCGTGCGCCGTCGCCGCGGGCCTGCTGCTGGCGGCGGTGTTTGCGCCGCTGGAGCAGGCGTGGGCGGCCTGGCTTGCGCTGGTGCCGCTGCTGGTGATGGCGCGGCTCGTGCCGGAACGCCAGGCGCTGAAAATGGGCTTCGTGGCGGGGCTGCTGTTCTGGCTGCTGAGCGTCAAATGGCTGACTCACGTGACCGTGCTGGGCTGGCTGTTCCTGGCGCTCTATGGCGCGCTCTATTTCCTGCCGGTGGTCTGGCTGGCGAACCGCTGGCGCGGCGGCGCGGCGGGGTTCGCGGCTGCGGTGGCGGTGGTCTGGTGCGGCTGCGAATTCCTGCACGGGTGGATCGGCGGGGGTTTTCCGTGGAACCCGCTGGGCGCGGGCCTGACACCGTGGCTGCCGGGCATCCAGCTGGCGGAGTTCGGCGGCGTCTGGCTGGTGTCGGGCCTGGTGGTGTTCGCGAACGCGCTGGTGGCGTGGGCGCTGGTGGAGCGGCGGGGCTGGGGCGGGCTGGCGCTGGGCGCGCTGGCGGTGGCCGCGGTCCTGGGCTGGGGCGCGTGGCGGGCGGCGCACCTGCCGCCGCCGGCGCGCACCCTGCGCGTGGCGCTGGTGCAGACCGCGATTCCGCAGGACGAGAAATGGGTCACGGCCAAGATCAAGATGATCTACGAGCGGCTGACCGAACTGACGCGGAAGGCCCAGGGCGATCCGCAGGTGGAGCTCGTGATCTGGCCCGAGACCGCGCTGCCCGACGACGTGCGCAACAGCGAGCACAGCTATGCCGTGGTCTGGAACCTGTGCACGAACGGCACGCCGATCCTGGCCGGATCGCTGGACATCGCCGTGCTCGATACGGGCGAGCCGAAATACTACAACAGCGCGTTTTTGTTCGATACCGAGGGGCGCATCACGGGGGAATACGACAAGCGGCACCTGGTGATCGCGGGCGAATACATTCCGCTGGAGTGGCTGATTCCGTGGCGCTGGCTGGCGGCCATGGGCTGGCCCGCCAGCATCAGCAAGGGCGAGGGCGGGGCGGTGTTCCGCGCGGGCCGGGCGGACGTGCCGCTGTCGCCGCTGATCTGCTTCGAGGACATTTTGCCCGGCCTGGCGCGGGCGGACGTGCGCGCGGGCTCGCGCCTGCTGGTGAACATCACCAACGACGCCTGGTTCGACGCGCGCGTGGCGCCCCGCCAGCACATGCGCAACGCGGTGCTGCGGGCGGTCGAGAACCGCGTGCCGCTGATCCGCGCGGCCAACACGGGCGTGACGTGCGTCATCGAACCGTCGGGTCGCGTCGCCGCTTTCCTGTCCGACGGCGCCGGCCGGACCGACGGGCAGGGGGTGCTCTGGGCGGACGTGCCGGTGCCCGCCGACGGGGCGCCCTTGACTTTCTACGCCCGTTTCGGGGATATGTACGGCATCGCCTGCGCCGCGGCGACGGTGCTGTGGCTGGCGGTTTCGCTCCGGCGCGTGCGCCGCGAGCGCAAAATGAATGGAATTTAGGACGGACGGCAGAACATGTTAGACGAGCTTTCAGCGCGCATCGCGACCGTGAAAGAACACCTCGCAGGAATGAGAGGCTATCTTTGACGTCGATGGCAAAAAACGGATCATCGAGGAACTGACGCAGCAGATGTCGTCGCCGGATTTCTGGAACGACCAGGCGGCGGCGCGGGCCTTGATCGACAAGAAGAACGCCCTGGAGGCGGTCACGGGGCCCTATGAAAAGCTCGTGGCGCACCAGGAGGAGCTGGAGCTGATGGCCGGCCTCCTGAAGGACGAGGGGCACGTGGCCGAGGACCAGCCCGACGTGGTCGAGCTCGGCAAGCAAGTGGCGGCGCTGGAGAAGCAGTACGACCACGTCGAGCTGCAATCCCTGATGATCGGGCGCTTCGACGCCAACAACGCCTTCCTGACGCTGCACGCGGGCGCGGGCGGCACCGAATCGTGCGACTGGGCGGCCATGCTGATGCGCATGTACGACCGCTACTGCCAGAAGCAGGGCTTCGAGGTCAGCACCGTGGACTACCAGCCCGGCGAAGAAGCCGGGGTCAAGAGCGTCACGCTCATGGTCAGCGGCCCGTGGGCCTACGGCTTCATGAAGGCCGAGCGCGGCGTGCACCGCCTGGTGCGCATCAGCCCGTTCGACGCCGCCAAGCGGCGGCACACGTCGTTTGCCTCGCTCGATGTCGTGGCGGAAATCAGCGACGACATCGAAGTCGTCATCCGCGATGAAGACCTGCGCGTGGACACCTACCGGTCCAGCGGCGCGGGCGGCCAGCACGTCAACAAGACGGACAGCGCGATCCGGCTGACCCACCTGCCGACGGGCATCGTGGTGGCGTGCCAGGCCGAGCGCAGCCAGCTGGCGAACCGCAACAAGGCCATGAAGATCCTGCGCGCCAAGATCTACGAGCTGGAAGAGGACAAGAAGCGCCGCGAGATGGAGAAGTTCTACGGTGAGAAGGGCGAAATCGCCTGGGGTCACCAGATCCGTTCGTACGTGCTGCAGCCCTACACGATGGTCAAGGACCACCGCACCGAAGCCGAAACCAGCCAGGTGTTCGACGTGCTGGACGGCGACCTCGACCTGTTCATCGAGGCGTGGCTCAAGCAGAACCGCGGCGAAGCGGCGCAATAAACCGGCGGCCCCGGTGCGGGGACTCGCGGCTCAATCGTCGAGGCCCAGTTTTTCCAGCTTGGGCCGGATCACGAACCGGCAGTAGGGGGCGTTCTTGTGATTCTGGTAATAGAGCTGGTGAAAGTCCTCCGCGGGATAGAACGGGCCGGCGGGGGTGATTTCCGTGACAATGGGTTTCGAAAAATGGCCGGATCGGTTCTGTGCATCCAATGAAGCGCGCGCCGCGGCGGCCTGCGCGTCGGAATGGGTGAAGATGGCGGACCGGTATTGCGTGCCGACATCCGCGCCCTGGCGGTTCAGCGTCGTGGGGTCGTGCGCCTTCCAGAAGACCGCGAGCAGTTTTTCATAGGACGTTTTCTGCGGATCGAAATCGATCTGGAGGGCTTCGGCATGGCCGGTATCGCCCTCGCAAACCTGGGCGTAGGTTGGATCCTTCACGGTGCCGCCGGTGTAGCCGGAGGTGACTTTCACCACGCCGGGCTGCTGCCGGAAGATTTCCTCGATGCACCAGAAGCAGCCGGCGGCGAAGGTGGCGGTTTCGGTTTGGGCAGGGGTGGTCATGGCAGCTCCGGGCGTGGGGGTGGGGTGAGGGGCTTGCGCGAAAGCAAACACCGCCGCAAGTGAGGTTAGAATATATACCAGCGATTTCATGGAGTACACCATACCCCATGGAATCCGGTTGCGCAAAAATCAGTAGAGCTTGTGCGGGATTTCGAAGGCCGGCCAGGGCGGCGCGGGCGCGCGGGTGCCCCAGAGATTTGCATAAAATTCAGGGCGGCTGCCGGGAAAATCCCACAAGGCGCGGCCGAAGCGCGCTTCCAGGGCGGAAATCAGATCGTACGCGGCCAAGGCGGGGCGGTACGCGGCAGGATCGAACACCTCGAAACTGAAACCGCGCAGGATGTGCCCGTGCTTGTCCGGATATTCGCATGGGGCGACGCGCAGGCCGGGCAGCGGGGGCAGGGCCAGCGTGGAGAGATCGACGTGCGCCGAACCAATGCGCTGGAATGCCTGCGGCGTGCCGCGCGCATGATCCAGCATGGGCAACGCTTCCAAGAAAACCGTGAGCGGGAAGCACAGCGCGTTTTCGAGCGTGACGATGGCCGGTGAGGTCGCGTGCCAGGCCGGATAGATCTGCCGCAGGTCGAGGTTGCGCGTCAGGCCGGGGCAGGGCGCGACGTGGAGATCCAGCTGGGCCAGTTTCAATTCGTCGCGCAGGAAGAGCGCGGTTTCGCCCGGCGTCATGCCATGGCAGAACGGAGTCGGCACCAGGCCGACGAACGAAGCGCAGGCGGGATCGAGCAGGGGGCCGTCGGGGGGCGTGAGCATCAACGGGTCGGGCCGGTCGGCCACGATCAGCGTCTTGCCGGCGGCGGCGCAGGCTTCCATCAGGAGCCGCAGCGTGGACACATAGGTGTAGGCGCGGCAGGCGATGGTCTGGATGTCGAAAATGAATGTATCCACGAGGTCCAGCATGGCCGGGGCGGGCGCGCGGGTCTCGCCGTAGAGGGAGAAGATGGGGATGTTCCAGTCCTGGTGCCGGGCATCGGCGATGGTCTCGCCGGCGCCGCCGCGGCCGAAGAAGCCGTGCTCGGGGCCGAAGAGGGCGGTGAGATTCACGCCGGCCGCGCGCAGGAATTCGGCGCTGTGGCGGCTGTCGGAAACGAGGCTGGCGGGATGGGCCACGAGGCCGACGCGGCGGCCGGCCAGCCATGCGGGCGGGATGGCCTCAATGCCGGGCCGGATGAGGGGCTTGTCGTTCACGCGCGGCATCCTAGCAAAGGAGGCGGGCGGGGGGAAAGTCTTGTCATTTGCCCGGGAAAGATTGAAATGGCGGCATGGAAGCGCTGGACAGCCTCATCGGAAAAGCCGTCGAGAAAATCGCGGCGGCGAAGTATCTGACCGCGTTCAGCGGCGCGGGGATTTCGGTGGAGAGCGGGATTCCGCCGTTTCGCGGCGAAGGCGGGATCTGGAACAAGTACGATCCGGAAATCCTGGACTTGGAAGTCTTCATGAAGGATCCCGGGCGGTCGTGGCCGGTGATCCGCGACATGTTCACGTGTTTTCTCGGCTCGGACGGCCGCGCCCCCGTACAGCCCAACGCGGCCCACCGCGTGCTCGCGAAATGGGAAGGGGAAGGCCGGCTCAAGAAAACGATCACGCAGAACATCGACGGATTGCACGCCGCGGCGGGGAGCCGGAACCTGGTCGAATATCACGGGCATTGCCGGAGCCTGACCTGCCTGCAGTGCGGGCGAACGCTGCCGTTGAATGCCGGGACGACCCAAGCCGCGATTCCGCGGTGCCCCTGCGGCGGCCTGCTCAAGCCGGACTTCGTGTTTTTCGGGGAGGGGATACCGCCGGAAGCGGCGGCTGACGCCGAAGAAGCGGCGATGCGGACGGACTGCATGATTTTGGCGGGCACTTCCGGCGTGGTGTATCCGGCGGCGACAATACCCCGGTTGGCCAAGCGTTGCGGCGCGACGATCATCGAAGTCAATCTGGAGCCGACCGACTACACGGACCGGGTCACGGACATCTACCTCCCCTTAAAGGCGGGCCCGGCGTTTGAGCGGCTGGACGCGCAGGTAAACCGTTTTAATTCTCCTTGACTCGGGCTTAATCGCTGGCATAGTCCGCGGCCATTTCAATGGAGGAATCTCATGATCGGATCGCACAAAGCTCGGATGACAATACTGGCCATGATGCTGGGGGGCGCAGCGGCGGTGCAGGCGTTTCCGACCTGGATGGGGGTGTATGGCCTTCGTCCCCGGCATACCGGCGCCAATCCCGGCCAGTTCCAGATCCTGATGAACCAGGACTATTACGGCCTGGAAGCCAATGTGGGCATCCGCGTCAACGGCGGCGATTGGGCGGAGCATGCCATGGCCTATGCGACGAACCTCGATGGCAATTCCGTCTGGACCTACACCCCGGCGGAGCCGTTCCCGTTCGGCGCGGATGTCGAATTCTATTTCCACGGCTACGAGGGGGCCAGCAACCTCTATGACAGCGCGAATTCCAGCAATTATTTTTCCGGCCCGCTGTTTTGGTCGGACCCGCGCGACACGGGGCTGGTTTCCGAATATCCCGGCAACGGCTACGGCAAGCCGCGCCTCTGCACCCTGGGCGACGACTTGATCGGTGCCCACTCGTACGGGGTGTTGACCATGGCCCGCCGGCCGGCCGGCGGCGAGTGGCAGGCCTTGGCCTATCCGCTGGAAGATATCGGCATCGTGAATTTCGGAATCGCCGGCAATGGCGGCACGCTGCTGGTGGCGTTCCAAACCGGCACGGATCTGGTCATCCGGACCAGTTCGGACGCGGGGGCGACCTTCTCCGCGGCGCAGCAGGTGGCGGTATTGCCGGCGAACGGCACGTATTCCGGGCTGAGCGTGATGGCGGGCGGGGCGGCCGGCGAATTCGGCATCGCCTACGGCGTGGCGACCAACTGCTGCGGGGCGCAGCAGGTCTATTTCCTGCGCACCACGAACAGCGGCGCGGCGTGGTCCACGCCGGTGGCCGTGCTCGATTCCGGCGATCCCGGCGCCTATTTCAGCTGGCTGGAACTGGGGCACAATTCGGACGGCTGGTTCCTTGCCGGCCGCAACGTCTGGCAGGGCAGCAGCCTGATCATGTATTGCGCGCGTTCCACGAACGGGGCGGCGTGGACGACGGAAAACCTCGGCGCCAACCGCGTCTGGAATGATGGCGACCTGGACCTGTCCTCCAACGTGGCGGTGATTGCGGCGGACCCGTATTACGACAGCTACATCCGCGTCTGGCGGTTCCAGGGCGGCGCCTGGACCACGCAAAGCGTGGCGCGCGCGCAGGAAAGCGGCCGGGCGGTTTGGGTGAGCCACGACGAGGCGAACCGCTGGTTCATCCACCGGCAGGTGGACAACAACGCGGGCACCCTGTGGAGCACGTTCGTGAGCCGCGACAACGGCTACACCTGGACGACCAACCATGCGCTGCTGAATCCGGCCCCGGCCAACGCGTCGAACGATGTCTTCACGCTGGAGCAGGCATTAAACGTTGGCTCGAAGCAGTTCCTGCTGTGGCATGCCAACTACTATGTCGGCACCTACCAGCGGATGCACGCCGCGCTGTTCCAAATGTCGGACGGCTACGAAGAGACCTTGGACAACCTGGTCTGGAACGGCCGGAATTTCACCCTGGCCGTGACCAATACCGCGCCGGGCGCCACGAACCATCTGGAAGGCGCCAACGACATTGTCAATCCGGCCTGGTCGAACCTGGTGACCTGGACGGGCAGCACGCCGGGCACGAACTGGGCCGGCACGGCCGGTACGCAGGGCTATTTCCGGATCCGGATCGAGCGCTAAGTGGCGGACTCCGCGGGGCGGGGAGGCTGCGACCAGGATTTTGGCCTCCCTGAAGGGCGGAGTGTGGTATGCTCCAGCCCATGCTTAGAAAATGGACGGCCTACCTGATTGAACGCCATGCGCCCAGCCTGCGGGCGCGGGAGTTCCTGAAGTACCTCGGCCCGGGGCTGCTGGTGACCGTCGGATTCATCGATCCGGGCAACTGGGCTTCCAACATTGCGGCGGGGTCGGAATTCGGCTACCGGCTGCTGTGGGTGGTGACGCTGTCCACCATCATGCTGATCCTGCTGCAGCACAATGCCGCGCACCTGGGGATCGCCACCGGCGACTGCCTGGCGGAGGCCGCGACGCGCCACCTGCGGCCCTGGGTGTCCAAGCTGGTCCTGCTTTCCGCGGTGGGCGCCGCGGTAGCCACGGCGATGGCGGAAATCCTCGGGGCGGCGATCGCGCTGCACATGCTGTTCCGGGTGCCGCTCGTGCCCGGGGCGCTCCTGACGGTCGCCACGGTCAGCACCGTGCTCGTGACCAACACCTACCGCAAGGTGGAGAAGTGGATCATGGGCTTTGTCTCGCTGATCGGCCTGTCGTTCATCTACGAACTCACGATGGTGGATGTCCACTGGAGCGCGGCGCTGGCCGGACTGGTGACGCCGCGGGTGCCGGCCGGCTCGCTGCCCATTCTCATGAGCGTGCTGGGGGCCGTGGTCATGCCGCACAATCTGTTCCTGCATTCGGAAATCATCCAGAGCCGGCAGTGGAACCTGGCGGACGCGGCGGTCCGGAAACGGCAGCTCGACTATGAATTCCTCGACACGCTGCTGTCGATGGTCGTCGGGTGGGTGATCAACGGGGCGATCATCATCCTGGCGGTGGCCACGTTCCATGCCCGGGGGATCGTGGTGAGCGACCTGCCGCAGGCCGGCGCGCTCCTGCAGCCGCTGCTGGGGGGACTGGCGACCTCGGTTTTCGCCTGCGCCCTGCTGTTTTCCGGCGTGGCGTCGAGCATCACGGCGGGCATGGCCGGCAGTTCCATTTTCGCCGGCATGTTCGGGGAGTCCTACAACATCAAGGATCGCCACTCCCGCGTGGGGTTGTGCCTGACCTACGGGCTGGCGGCGGCTGTGATTTTGTTTATCCGCAATCCGTTCCAGGGCCTGATCTGGTCGCAGGTCATGCTCAGCATCCAGCTGCCGGTCACGGTGTTCCTGCTGCTGTTCCTGACCTCTTCCCGGAGGGTGATGGGGGAATATGCCAACAAGACCGGGGCGAAGGTTTTCCTGTTTGGCATCGCCGGGATCCTGGCGCTGCTGAATTTGCTGCTGTTTGCGGACATGGCCCGGCACCTGTTCGGCGGGCCGGGGTGAGGGGGGCGCCGGCCGGGCGGGAATCCGTCAAGGTAAACCGTTTTTTACTGCATATTTTTTGCAATATGGGGATTGACGGCGGCGGGCGGGGGGGCGTATAGTGCCGCGCAATTCCGCCCCTTTGCGGGCGGACGGAACTGGAAATTTAAAAGAAAATACACGGAGATTACAGAATATGGCTATCAAGGTTGGCATCAATGGGTTTGGGCGCATCGGTCGCATGGTGTTCCGCGCGGCGCTGAAGAATTTCAAGGACATCGAAATTGTCGGCATCAACGATCTGCTGGAGCCGGAATACCTGGCCTACATGCTGAAGTATGACAGCGTCCACGGCCGTTTCCAGGGCACGATCGCCGTCGAAGGCACCACGCTGGTGGTCAACGGCCACAAGATCCGCCTGACCGCGGAGAAGGATCCGGCCGCGCTCAAGTGGAACGACGTTGGCGCCGAAGTCGTGGTCGAATCCACGGGCCTGTTCCTGGACAAGGTGACCGCCGAAGCCCACCTCAAGGCCGGCGCGAAGAAGGTCATCCTGAGCGCCCCGTCGAAGGACGACACCCCGATGTTCGTGTACGGCGTGAACCACAAGTCCTATGCCGGCCAGACGATCATTTCCAACGCGAGCTGCACGACGAACTGCCTGGCGCCCGTGGCCAAGGTGCTGAACGACAAGTTCGGCATCGAGAAGGGCCTGATGACGACCGTGCATGCGGCGACGGCCACCCAGAAGACGGTGGACGGTCCCTCCAAGAAGGACTGGCGCGGCGGTCGCGGCATCCTC
>CAZMOR010000087.1:0-10615 GCA_964567795.1 uncultured Verrucomicrobiota bacterium | reverse complement strand
ACAGCAGGCCGCGCCATCCTCCACCTTGGCGGCGATGGCCTGGAAGATCGGTTTCAGCGCCGGCCACGCCGCCGCGTCGCCGCCGGGCATGATCGACGGCCCTTTCAAGGCCCCTTCTTCGCCACCGGACACGCCGGCCCCGACATACCGCAGGTGCTGCGCCGCGGCTGCGGCGCAGCGGCGGATGGTGTCGGGATAATGGCTGTTACCGCCGTCAATCAGGATGTCGCCGGGCTCCAGCAGCGGCACCAGCTCCGCGATCAGTTCGTCCACGGCGCGGCCGGCGCGGACCATCATCATGACCTTGCGCGGCCGCGCCAGGGCGGCCACCAGTTCCGCCGCGCTGCGGCAGCCGATCAGGTTCCTGCCCCGGCCCTGGCCGCCGATGAAGGCGTCCACCTTGGCCACGGTGCGGTTGAAGCAGGCGACCGTGAAGCCATGGCTTTCCATGTTCAGGATGAGGTTCTCGCCCATGACCGCCAGGCCGACGACGCCGATGTCCGCTTTTGCCTTCATGCCCCTGTTCCTTTCAAATCAAGCAGCCGTCTTCGCCGCAGCCCAACCGCCACGCGTGTCCCTCACGGGCGAACAGGGCCTCCGCTTCGGCGGGACCCCAGGTTTTCCGTGCATACGTGCGCAACGGCGACACCGCAGGCCTTTCCACCCACCCGTTGATGATGGGATCCAGCAGGCCCCACGCAATTTCGATGCCGTCGCTCCGGGCGAACAGCGAGGCATCGCCTTTCAGCGCGTCCAGCAGCAGGCGTTCGTAGGCATCGGGCAGAACGATGTCGGGAAAGGCTTTCCGATAGCTGAAATCCATGTTGGCGGAGCGGGATTCGGCGAGGGTGTCGGGCACCTTGGTTTCAAAGCGCAGATGCACGCCCTCCTCCGGCTGGATGCAGATCGAAAGCATGTTCGGTGTGAAGCCCTGGTTGCGGCCGAGCCCGAACATGACGTCCGGCGGCGCCTGGAACTCCACAATGATCGAACTGCTGCGTGTCGGCATGGCCTTGCCGGAACGCAGGTAGAACGGCACGCCCTTCCAGCGCCAGTTGTCGATGTACAGCTTGGCCGCGGCATAGGTCGGCGTCTGCGAATCCGGCGCCACCCGTTCCGCCGCGCGGTAGCCCTCATATTGCGCCCGCACCGTGTCCTCCAGCCGGAGCGGCCGGATGTTGCCCAGCACCTTGGCTTTCTCGTTGCGAACGGCATTGGCGTCCAGCGAAGCCGGCGGCTCCATCGTGACCAGCGACAGCAGTTGCAGCAGGTGGTTCTGGAACATGTCCCGCACTACCCCCGCCTGGTCGTAGTAGCCGCCGCGGCTGCCGACGTCGACGTCCTCCGCCACGGTGATCTGGATGTTGGAGACATACCGCCGGTTCCAGACCGGCTCGAACAGCGTGTTGGCAAAACGCAGGAACAGGATGTTCTGCGCGGTTTCCTTGCCGAGATAATGATCGATGCGGTAGACCTGATGCTCCCGGAACGATGCATGCACCCGGTGGTTCAGCGCCACCGCCGATGGCAGGTCGTGGCCGAACGGCTTTTCGATGATGATCCGCCGCCAGCCTTCGGTTTCGGCCGCCATCCCCGCGGCGGCCAGGTTGTCGCAGGCCGGTCCGTAAAATTCCGGCGCCGTGGCCAGGTAATACAAACGGTTGGCGGGCCGCCCTTCGATCTCCCGCAGGCGGCGGTCGACCCCGGCGTAATCACCCGGCACCTCCAGATCGCCCCGGATATAATGGATGCGCGGGGCGAAGTCGTTCCAGACCCGCTCGTCAAAGGGCCCGCCAAACCGCTTCACGCCGTCCAGCAGCCGCTCCCGGAAGAATTCATCGCTCCAATCGCGGCGGGCCACGCCCACAACCCGGGTCCGGTCCCACAACCGGCCTTTCTTGCGGTTGTGGAACAATGCCGGAATCAGCTTGCGGTGGGTCAAATCACCCGAGGCGCCGAAAATGACAATCGTGGTGGTTTCCGCATTGGGAATTTCGCTGTTCATGCCTCTCCTCGCTCCTTGAGATTCGCGCCGGCCGCCCGGTCAAGAAACCACCGGACTTCTCCATCCACCGGGCGCACCCGCTGCGCCGGCAGCCAGGCGCCCGCCGGCGCGGCGGACAAAATCCGGCCGATGACGGAGGCTTTCCCGGCGCCAGTCGCCACAAAGAATACCTGCCGGGCGTTGTTGATCACGGGCAACGTCAAGGTGACGCGTTCCGGCGGCGGCTTGGGCGCCTGCCGCACCGGAGCCACCAGCCGGCGGGTTTCGTCCAATGCCGGATCGCCGGGAAACAGCGAGGCGGTATGGCCATCCGCCCCCACACCGAGCAGAATCACGTCAAACCGCGGCCAGCCTCCCGGCTTCAGGCAAAATGCATTTTTCAACCGGTCTTCGTAATCGCGGGCGGCGGCATCCGGCCCCCAGGCTCCATTCACGGCGTGGATTTGACCGGACGGCACTGGAACATGCCTCAGCCCATTCGCGTGTGCCGCGCCGGCGTTACTCTCCGGGCTGCCGGAAGGCACGCACCGCTCGTCCGCCCAGAAAACATGCCACCGTTCCCAGGCCAGCGTCCCGGCCGGCAACGCCCGGAGCCCCTCCGCCAGGCTGGCCAGGGCCGTGCCGCCGGACAAGGCCAGTTGGAAACTCCCCCGCGCGGCGATGGCCTGCCGCGCCGCGGCCTGGATGGCCGCCGCCAAGGCTTGCGCCAAGCCGGCGCCGTTCTCGAAAATTCCGATCTGGCTGTCCATGCTGCTCAATATCGTATCAACCTAGGGCACAAATACTCCCGATGCCAGCCCGAACCTGCGGTTTTTCACCATTCCCGGCCCAGCAGCGCCTGCCAGTTCCGCGAATAATTGTTGTGCCAGCGGTTGGTGTCCGGGTCGAAAAAGCAAAAGACTAGATTCCATTTAGGTGAATCCGGCACGGTAAAGGTCGCCTGCCAGCGTCCGCTCGCGGCCTCGCGTTCCATCGGCACATCCTGCAGGAGATTGTTGAACTCGTCGCGCCCCAGATGCAGGGTGACCCGCGCCGCATCCGCCAGCGGGCCGCCGGCCGGGTCGTACCACACCGTGCATTTCCCGCCGCGCTCCGGGAACGCCGGCTCCACGCGGACAAACCGGTGCGCCGTATATTCGGCGTGGTCGAACACCCGGCCGTCCGGAAGTTTCGCCTCGAGCCCGATCCGCTCCCCGGCCACCTGGAATTGGACGAAGTGATACGTGCTGGTGGCACAGGCCATGCCCGGCTGCTCCGGAGCCACCTGGTACAGCCAGCCGCCGCCGCCGCCGCTCACCAGATAGGGCACGCCTTCGATCGGTTCTGTCCGCTGGTAGGCATGGGCATGTCCGCTCAAAACCAACCCGGCTTCATACTTGGTGAACAAGGGCACCCACCAGTTCCGGATGCCGTCATCGCCCGCCCGCTCGCCTTCCGAAAACGGCGGCCGGTGAAAAACCGGAACCACCCACCGGACGCGGGGATCAAAGGCCGCCTGTTGCAGCGCCTGCGCCAGCCAGGCTGTCCGGCTGGGCACCGCCTCTTCCGTGGAATCCACCAGGATGAAACGAATCGGTCCGGCGTCCAGCGTGTAGTCATGGGCATCTGGAAGTTCGAACAGCCGGAACCAGAAGGAATCCGGATTCTCCGGCTCATCGTGATTTCCCGAGACCGGCTGGAACACGAATGCCGCCAGTTCCTGCTCCAGACATTCGAAGAACAAATCCCAGCTTTGAATCACGCCGGGATAATCCACGGCGTAGCGCGAGTCCGCCAGATCGCCGGCGGAAAGCACGAAATCCGGATGCGCGGCCACCACGCCCGCCGCCACCGCCTTGGCGGCTTCAACGTTGATGCCGCCTTGCAGGTCGTTGTGCAGAATGAACGTGAACGGCTGCTGCGGATCGGCCGGCGTGGTCCAGAAGCCGCCCCGGGCTTCATAGCCATCCGAGGAAGAGAGCGCGTATTCATAATGCCGACCTGGCAGCAAATCCCGCAGGGTGATCACATGCCGGCCGGTGGTTTCCGGAACATCCACGACCGTGTCTTTCTGATCCGCTGCCTGCCCGGCCGCCGGCACCTCATGGAAGGCCACCCGCGCGGTTCCCGGAACCCAACGCTCCCAGGCCAGCGTCACCGAGGTGTGGGGATCCCCCGTCCAAGTAGCCATGACCGGCGTTTGCCAGGTCCGGGCGTGCACCGGACCGCCCGCCAGAATCAGGATGCAGCCAATCAATCGGAATTTCATTCGCCCTATTCTACACTGCGGGACGGAGATTACAAATCCGGACGCCGGGGCCGGCGGGCTCGCGGCTCATTTCTTCAGCGACAGGCTGCGCCAGGAGTCCGGCCCTTTGCGCTCCAGCGCGACCACCCAGTGGCTGGCATCCTTGTTGGCGGGCAGCTTGACCTGATACTGCTGCACGAACCCGTCAGGCTGGATGACGACCATGACGCTGCGATCCGGCTCGGAGGTGTCGAGCACCAGGTAGAAATCCGCGACGACCCCCATGCCCATGAAATTCACGGACACATAGCCGTCATTGTTGATGCGGGCCGAAAAGGGCACCGGCAGGGCGATGTTCTGCCCCCCGACGGGCGTGAAGCGGCATTCCAGCAGGTCGCCATGGATGACCTGCCGCTTGACCAGCTCGGTCTTCACGATTTGGCCGGATTCCTTGACCACCGTGAAACCGCTGGACGACCAGATCAATTCGCCCTCTTGATAGCCGATCAGGTACGGGGCCACGATCACGAATTGGATCCGCTTGATGGGATCCTCGACCGGCTTGTGCTTGGGCATCAGCTGGGTCTCGGCATCAATCGCCACCAGGCAGTAGCGCTTGGCAAAATCGCGGAAAGACAGCCGGCCCTCCATCTTATCCGAGTCATAGCCGCCCAGTTTCAATACATCGGCCAGGTATTCCGGGCAACGGTCCGGTATCATTTCCACCGGGGTCGAGCGCTCTTCGAATGGAATGTCCTTCGCCTTGCCGGACGCGGAACGGAAGTCCAGCCCCATTTTCATCTCCAGGGCCAGCAGTTCACCCTTCTGGTCGTCGGTAACCAGCAGCCGGCGGCTGGCTTCGTCCCAGCTTACGGTCTCGATCGTACTGGCATTGTCATACAGCAGTTGGACCGTATCGGAGTTCGGATCCCACCAGAAGATCTTGCCCCCCTCTTCGGCCACCAGCACGGCGCCCCCCGCCAGCGCGCACATCCCTTCGGGCGAATGAAACGGCCGATCCGACAGCCGGGTGCGCAGGAAATGCGAACGCAGGTCCAGGCAGCCGATCGTGCCGGGCACCTCGCTGGCGAAAAACGCAAAATCCCCGTTGGGAGAAAAACACGCCGCGGAATAGCTGGCCATCGCATGGTTCAAGGGCATCCACCAGTCGCCTTTGTCATCGCAATACAGGATGACGCCCCGGAACAAATCGCCCGGAATGGAATCGCCCAGCATGGATTCGACGGTGGAACCCGCCAGCAGCAGTTCGCCGGCCGGACCGACGGCGATGGACTCCCAGGCAATGCGGTTGTTTTCCAGCGGAATGGGCACAACCTGGCCGCCGGCACGGGAGGTCCCGGGCTTTTGCTTCAGGTTGAAAGAGAGCAACCGGCCCCCGGGCACGTCCTCCACGACATACAGGTTGCCCTTCCCGTCCAGCGCGATCCCTTCCGGAGAACGCAACCCCCGGACCTCCTCCCGGCTGTCCCCCCGCATTTCGAACACCGGCGTCGTGCTGTCGATCACGGCCTGCCTGGACCCGTTGGGTTTGATCCGGTAGATGATGGCGGTGTTTTCCTCCGAAATGAAAATCTCCCCCGTGGCCGCATCGCGCGCAATGCCGTCGGGCCCGTTCAGACCCTTGGTCAACGCGACCACCGGCTGGAAGATGTCGGGCGGCGCCGTGTTTGTCACACCCACTTCCAGGTTGGAAATGGTGGAAAGCATCCCTCTCCCGGGCGATTCCGCGGATTTTGCCGCCAGGACCGGTTGCCCCCATCCGCTCAGCAGCATGGCGAGTAGAACGACCAGCCCGGATGATCCGGTTTGCCCCCCCCGGCCCCCATCCGCCACAGCCTTGGTGCGCACGAGCATTTTCATCGACCTGCATCTTATTCGTTGCCCGGCAATGTGTCAAACCGCGCTCAGGCCTGCCGCCGGAACACCACGGCCGCCGGCCGGCGCTTCCGGATTTTCAGACCCCCGGCCGGAAAGAAGGCCAGCGGCGGGCTCGATGGTTGCCTCCTCCCCGCGTTGGGCGTAAAGTCCGGATATGAGCCGATACGCCGGGATGTTCCTGTGTTCCTGCCTGCTGGTTGCGGGAGCCGCCGTCACGCCGGTTTCAGCCACCACCCGCTATGTTTCCCTCGACGGCCTCCATGTCGCCCCCTATACGAATTGGACCGCTGCCGCCACCAACATTCAGGCGGCCGTGAACACCTGCGCCCCCGGCGATGAGGTCGTGATGTCCAACGGGATCTACCACGTGACGGCCACGGTGCGGGTGACCAACAACGTGGCGCTGAAATCGTGGAACGGCCGCGACTCTGTTCTGCTGGACGGCAGTCTCCTGGC
Source organism: uncultured Verrucomicrobiota bacterium (assembly GCA_964567795.1). Classification (GTDB taxonomy): domain Bacteria; phylum Verrucomicrobiota; class Kiritimatiellia; order CAIQIC01; family Lenti-01; genus Lenti-01. The sequence goes on along the minus strand of CAZMOR010000087.1, from coordinate 4,028 downwards.
GGCCACGCAAGATGTCGTGTTCCTCCAGTTCGGCACGCTGGACGGCCTGACGATCAGCAACGCGCCCCGCCACGGGGTGAAAAGCGAGTATGGCAGCATCTGGAACTCCCGCATCGTCCGCTCCGGCCAGAACGGCATCGACAGCTATACCACGCCGCGCCTCGTGAGCAATTCCACCCTGGTGGTCACCAACACCATCATCGCCCAAAGCCAGACCAACGGCATTTCCACCTGCGCCGTGGACACCCGCATCCTCGGCTGCGAGATTTCCGGTTCGGGCGCGGCGGGCGTGTCCCTGCGGCAGAACGACACCACCGGCACCCTCCAGGTTCCGCGGGTCAGTAATTTCCTGATCCGGGCCAGCACTGTTTCCAGCAATGCCGGCAGCGGCATCGCGGTGGCCTTCTGGAACTACGACGCCACCCTGCCCGACGTGCCGGTCCGGATCGAAGACTGCCGGATCACGGACAACGCCGGCGCGCGCGGCGGCGGCGTGTCGGACGGCGGCGGCACCAGCACCGATCGGTCATCGGGCCTGCGCATTTCCGGCTGCACCATCCTGCGGAATTCCGCCAGCTTGTATGGCGGCGGGGTGTACTTCCAGGGCAACCGCGCTCCGCTGATCTGCAATTCGACCATCGAGGAGAATACCGCCTATGAAGGCGGCGGCCTGTATCTGGAAAGCGGCTCCATGAACAACTGCCTGGTGCGCAACAACACCTCCTCCTTCCGGGGCGGCGGCGTGCGGGGCGCCAGCGTGCAGTTGCTCAACAACACCATCATCGAAAACACGTCCGCAGACCGCGCCGGCGGCATCTACTTCACCGGCGTGGCCGGCAACTCGATCATCTATTCCAACCGCGCCCCTTCTTCGCCGGATGTCTCCGGCGGCAGTTTCACCTATTGCAATATTTCCACCGTCACCGCCGGCACCGGCAACTTCTCCGCCTTGCCGGGATTCGCCGGCTACCGGAACTGGCATCTGGTCGCCGGCTCCCCCTGCATCGATGCGGGGGATTGGTCCCTGGTGGAGGGCGACACCGATCTCGACGGCGATCCCCGCGTCTGGAGCGGCAACGCCGACATCGGCTGCGACGAATTCTATCTCCCGGCCCTCGATGGTCCCCTGGCCGTCACGGTGGAAGCGCGCGCGAACCGCGCGGTAGTCGGCGCCCAGACCTATTTCCGCTGCGATATCGCCGGACGCCCGGTTTCCTATGTCTGGCGGTTCACCGACGGCTTCTCCGCCACGAATGCCCCAGACCTGCAGCGGACGTTTGACGCGCCGGGAACCTATACCGCCTGGGTCGTGGCCACGAATCTGGACGGCGCCGCCTCCAATTCAGTGTCCATCGAGATCTTCCCCGGCTATACCAACTACGTGGCCCCGGCCGGCGGCCATGTCTCCCCGTTCACCAACTGGACAACGGCCGCAACCACCCTGCAGGCCGCCGTCGAAGCCAACATCCCGGGCGGCGTGGTGCTGGTGGAAGATGGTACTTATGACACCGGCGGATTCGCGGTTGATGGCGGCCCCACCAACCGCGTCGCGGTCACCAACGCCCTCACGATCATCAGCGTCCATGGCCCGGACTACGCGTCCATTGTTGGCCATGGCCCCTGCGGTCCGGATGCCGTCCGCTGCGCCTACCTGGCCGCCGATGCCCGGCTATCCGGCTTTACCCTGATGAACGGCGCCACGCTGGCAACCGGCGATGCCGACCGCGACCAGAGCGGCGGCGGCGTCTGGTGTGAATCCGGTGCCGTCGTGGACCATTGCATCCTGCAGGACAATCTCGCCGCGGCTGCCGGCGGCGGCATCAAGAACGGCGCCGCGCAGGATTGCGTCTTGCGTGGCAATCAGGCTCCGGATGGCGGCGGCGCCGCCGATGCCGGGCTGACGCAATGCCTCCTCGTCGGAAATTCCGCCGGCAATGAAGGTGGCGGCGCCTATGGCGGCACGGTCCTGAATTCGCTGGTGGCCAGCAACCAGGCGGCATACGGCGGCGGTTGCGCCCGCGCGGTCCTGGATCACGTTTCCGTCGCCGCGAATCACGCCCTGCAATCCGGCGGCGGGACCTACGGCGGCGTGGCCAGCAATTCCATTGTATACTTGAATTCCGCCGGCGTGAGCTGGTCCAATTACTTCAATACCATCTGCCGCTACACCTGCACCGCGCCCGATCCCCTGTCCCTCGGCAACGTCGTCGCCGATCCCGGCTTTGCCGGGGCCGCCGCCGGCAATTTCCGGTTGCGCGGCGATTCCCCCGCCCTGGATGCCGCCCTGGCTTACGGCGTGACCAACGACCTGCTGGGCGTGCCGCGTCCGCTCGCCGGCGTTCCGGGCGGCGATCCGGCGCCGGACATGGGCGCCTATGAGTACACCGCCGTTCACTACGTCGCGCCCGGCGGGGCCCACGTCTATCCCTTCCTGTCCTGGGCCGATGCCGCCACTGATCTGCAGTCGGCGCTCGATGCCGCCGATCCGTTCGATACCGTCCTAACCTCCAATGGTGTTTACGCCACCGGCGGCCGCGCCTCGACCGGCGCGCTGACCAACCGCGTGACGGTCGGCGAATCCATTTCCCTCCGCGCCGTCAACGGGCCGTTTTCCGCCAGCATTGAAGGCGGCGAACCGGTCGGCGATGCCGCCGTGCGCGGCGTGTATCTGGGCACGAATGCCGTCCTGGCCGGATTCACCGTCCGCCACGGCGCAACCCGCGCCGCCGGCGACGCCGATCTGGAACAAAGCGGCGGCGGCATCTGGTGCGCGCCCGGCGCTGTCGTGTCGAATTGCATGATCGTTTCCAACTCCGCCAACGCCCTGGGCGGTGGCGTGCGGGGCGGTCTACTCGTCAATTCCTTCCTGGCCGGCAACTCCGCGGCGCAGGGCGGCGGCCTTGCCCGCGGCACCATCGAGTTCTGCACCCTCACGGAAAACACCGCCGCGGACGGCGGCGGCGCCTACGCAAGCACCGGCCGCTGCAGCATCGTCTATTTCAATTCCGCCACCGGCTCCGGCCCGAACGTGCAAGGCGGAGCCTGGGACACCTGCTGCACCACGCCCGATCCCGGCGGCTCCGGCAACTTCACCAACGATCCGGCGCTGCTCGCTCCCGGCGATTACCAACTCACAACCGGCTCGCCCTGCATCGATGCGGTGCCCCTGGCCGCGCCGTTCCCGGGCAATGACCTCGACTCCGTTGCCCGGCCCTTGGACGGCGACAACAGCGGAACGCCCCAGGCCGATGTCGGCGCGTTCGAATTCATCCATGCCACTGCCGACACGGACGGTGACGGCTTGAGCGACCATGACGAAATCGGCGCCTACGGTACCGACCCTATCCATGCGGATCCGGACGGCGACGGCCAATCCGACCGAGAAGAACTTATCGCCGGCATGGATCCCTACGATCCGGCCAGCTTCTTCGCCATTCTGGAGGTCACCAACGGCACGTCCGGCGGCGTGTTCACCTGGCCCGGCCGGGATCACCGCTTATATACGGTGTACGCCGCGGACAATCTGGTTGCGGGCATGACCAACCGGCCGGATTATACCGACCAGCCCGGAGCGGATGGCCTCATGGCCTTCACAAACAGTTCCCCGGGCACCGCCACCATGTTCGGCGTCGGCGTCCGCCTGGCGCCCTGATTCCCCTTGGCCAGCACTTTTGCTATCGCATGAAAAAAGACGCCCGAATGGGCGTCTTTGCTCGAAAAATGGCGTACCTGACAGGAGTCGAACCTGTAACCTTCTGATCCGTAGTCAGATGCTCTATCCAATTGAGCTACAGGTACGCAACAGGCCGTGTGTTCTACACCACCGCCCCGGTTTTGGCAACCCCCACTTTCAACTTTTCTCGCCTTCGAACGGTTCCGTGCCGGTGGTGCCGTCGGACTTCTTCACCAGCATCTCGATCTTCTTCTCGACCTCGTTGAGCTTAGAAGAGCAGAGCTTGACCAGTTTCTGGCCCTCCTCGAAGGCCGCCACCATCTTTTCCAGGCCGAGTTCGCCGCTTTCCATCTCC
>CAZMOR010000086.1:0-6629 GCA_964567795.1 uncultured Verrucomicrobiota bacterium | reverse complement strand
CGAACACGATCAGCGGCTGGGTCATGATCGCGTTGCCGCCGGGCAGGTATCCGCCGAGCAGCAGGATGGGTGCATCGAGGAACAGGAAGGGCAGGAAGGCCAGCCCGGCCGTGCTGGAGGTCGAATGGGCAACGGCGGCATTCGTCAGCAGCACCAGCAGGAGGTGCAGGATGGCGGTGATGAGTCCCAGTTTGAAGCCGACGGATTTAGGTGTCATGGATCGTCTCCTGTGCGGATCTGGTCGGGGAGCAGGAACTGGTTGATGAACGGATGAACGGCGGCGCGCCACTGGCGGGGGTGTTTCAGGAAATAGGAGTCGTGGCCGGTATTTTCAAAAACCACGAAGGATTTCTGCCAGCAGGCGGCGGCGTCAAAGACGCGCCGGCCTTCGGCGAGCGTGGCGCGGGGGTCGTCCGCGCCGTGCAGGAAAAGCGCGGCACAGGTCAATGCGCGCGCATAATCGACCGGCTTGTGGGTGAAGCCATTGAAGCCGAACTGGTGGCCGCCCCAGAACACGAGTAGTTCGGCGGCGGGAAAGGCGGGTACCCCCATGGCCGCGAAACGGTTCCGGACCGTGCCCAGCAGGGAATCGAAGACGGATTCCAGGATCACGCCGGCAGGGAAAAGATCATATTCCTGGATGGCCCGCAGAATGGCGGCAGAGCCCATGCTTTGGCCGTACAGCAGGACAGGCGGGCAGGGACTGGGCAGATGTTCCCGGGCATATCGGACGGCGGCGGCGACGTCGTCGGCCTCCCGCAGGCCCAGGGTGGCGTAGTTTTCGGAGGATCCGCCGGAGCCGCGGAAATCCACGAGCAGGACGGAGGCGCCCATGGCGTGGATTTCACGGGCTTCAGGCAGGAGCCGGGTTTTGTCGGTGCCGTAGCCGTGGAAGAAAATCACCAGCGGGGCATCGTAACGGGTGCGCGCATACCAGGCGGAAAGTTTCACGCCGTCCGGCGCGTCGATCGTCAGCGCCTGCGCGTTGGGGGCGAGGGTGGACGGCGGAAGATTCTCCTGCGGGCGGGGCAGGTTGACGCCGGTGATCAGGACGCGGGTCTTGGCAAAGACATTCAGGGCTTCGGGTTTTTGCGTGCGTGCGCCGCCGGGGGTGTAATGCAGCATGGCATAGGCGTGGCGGTAGGCGAGCAGGTTGAGACCGATGAATCCCGCCAGCAGCAGGGCAAGCGTCCAAAGGCAGAATCGATAGCGCCGGAAATCCATGTGGCGCCATGCTAGCACGGCGGGGCGCCTTGGCCAAGGCCTCGGCGGCGGGCAGCCGGTTTTTAGGCCAAGGGGGGGGGCTCAAGGCTGAAAAGGGCGAAAAATGCCCAAAAACGGCACTTTCGCGGCGTTTTCAGGCATGAGCCGCGAGCCCCCGCATGGGGGCAAGCGGAGACGGCGGTCAATTCGTGGTGGCGCGCCAGCGGATCCACGCTTCGGGAATATCCATGGGCAGGAGGACTTCCACCGTGCTGGTGGCGCCGCCCGACTCCTGGATCAACGTCGTGCCGTTGAGGAGTTCAACGGGCGAGCCTCCGGCCACGCGAAGCAGCGGGCCCCAGACGGCCGTCGGATTGGTAAGCGAAGAGATCCGTTGGAGTTCGAAGTCCACATCGCTGCGCGCGAGGGCGTGCTGGAATGTCAGTTCCCACTTCGTGGTCCCGCCGCCAACCACCATGCGGGCGGAAATCGGGGCTTCTGCCGAGCGGGGATTCAGGACCAGGGCATATTCCAGCAGGTTCGGGATGCCATCGGGTTCGAGGTCGGCATTGTTGCCGGCGATGGTCGCGTTGGTCAGTTCGGCCGAAGTGAAGGAACTCGCACGCCATTGGTCATAGGGCGGCGCGCCGGGATCGAGGACGAAGTTCGCGGTGACGCTGAGATTGTTGGTCACATGGGTGTCCGTGCGCGGATTGGCGGTGCGGGCATCGCTCCAGTCCACGAAAAGGCAGCCGGGGTCCGCCGTGGCGGTGACGGCGGAACCGTCCGCGCCGAAATCCACGATCTGGTTGGTGTTGCCGCCGAGAACGCCGTGCGGGCCCGCGGCGTAGGCCAGCGTGTAGATGTTGATGGCAAAGTTCGCGGTGACGCTGAGGTTGTTGATCACATTGGTATCCGTGCGCGGGTTGGCCGTGCCGCCATCGCTCCAGTTCACGAAGTGGTAGCCGGGATCCGGCGCGGCGGTGATGGCCGAGCCGGTGGCCCCGTGATTCACGACCTGGTTGGTGCTGCCGCTGAGGGCGCCATGCCCGCCGGGGGCGTAGGCCAGCGTATAGGTGTTGATGGAGTAGTTCGCGGTGACACTGAGGCTGCTGGTGACATTGGTGTCCGTGCGCGGATTGGCCGTGCTGTTGTCGCTCCAGTTCACAAAATGGTAGCCGGGGTCCGCCAAGGCGGTGACGGAGGATCCGCTGCCGCCCGAAACCACGGTTTGGTTGGTGTTGCCGCCGATGGCGCCGTGCGCGCCGGCCGCGTAGACCAGCGTGTAGAAAACCTCGGCGCTCGGCGTGGCCACCGCCTGGGTCGAGAGGGCGCTGGGACCGTTCGTGTTGCTGGCGGTGACGACAAAGTAGTAGGGCGTGCCGGCGACCAGGCCGGTCACGGTGCTGTTGGTGACGGTGATGTTCTTACGGCTTGGATAAGGACCGCCGCTGGTGGTGCCGTAGAGCAGCGTGTAGTTGGTCGCCGCGGCGACGGCGCGCCAACTTACCTGGGCCTGGTTGACGCCGGCGACGGCCGTCAGGTTCGTGGGGGCCGGGGGCTTGATGAGATCGATGGTGTCCAGCACGGTGCCCACGTTGTTGTACACCACCAGGTGCAGATTGGTGGGGGTGACGTCGCCGATAAGGTAGCAGTTGTCGCTCACCGTTTTCACGGTGTATGCCGCGTTGGAAGACACGGCATAGAGGGGGGCTCCGGCGGCGCCCACGGTCAGGTGCCGGATGCCGTTGACCAGATTGTGCTGATAAAAGTGGTTGTGGCCGGCGAAGACCACCTTGACCCCGCCCGGCTCGAAGACCGCGGTCGTCATGTCCTGCATGTTGGTGTTCGATCCGTGGCCGCCGGAAGCATAGGTATAGGCCGGCTCGTGGAACATCGCGATTTTCCAGGCTTTGAGGCTGTTGGTGACGTCCGCCGCGGCCCAGTTCCACTGGGGCGTGCCGCTGACGTAGTTTGTGTAGTTGTTGATGGCGATCACATGGACATCGCCGCAATCGAAGCTGTAGTAGCCATTGGTGCCGGTCGAATCCGGGGCCTGCGCAAAGGTTCGCATGCAGGTGCCGGAGCGCCAGAGATCATGGTTGCCGGGGTTCAGATAGGCGGGCAGGGCCGCTTCCAGCGCCAGTTCGCTCGGCACGATCCACTGGTTGGTCCATTTGGCATAGGTGTTGGTGACGGAATAATCGCCGCCGGTCAGGTCGAACAGGGGTGGCATCGGCGAGTTGTGCGAGTTCAGGATCCGGCCGGAAATCTGGCCGTGCACTCCGGCTTCGGAGCTGTCGCGATAATCCGCGGTCCAGGCAAAGCGGAAGGGCGTGCCCGGATTCACCAGGGTGCGGAAGCTATAATCCGTCGCCGGCGCCGATTGCCCGGCCAACTGGTAGTGGTACAGCGTATTCGGCTGGAGTCCGGTCAATTTGATCCGGTGGACATACGTCGTCGGGCTGGCGCTGGAAACGACCGCAGACAGCGTGGAGGCGCTGCTCCCGTAGGCCGTGGTCGTGCCGAAGTTGACGGTCATCGGGCTGTTGGCGTTCGTGGTGCATTCCACCAGCACATAGATGTTGGTGGTGGTGGCGCCCTGCAGCATGGGGCCGCGCACGACGGTGGCCTGCGCCGCAGGCAAAGCCAGCAGCCACCCGGCGACCAGCCAGGCGATGAAATATGGCGACGGGAATCGGTCTGGTTTGTTCATGCTAGTCCGCGTCCTCTTCCAGATAGCCAATCATGGCCCGGATGAGCCCGTTGGCTTCGATGATGACGTAAACGGGTTCGTCGTCGCCGATCATGTAATCGATCAGGTAAACCGGCTGGGGATGGTTCAGCGATTTGCGGCACAGCAGCAAGCGGCCGTCCGTCGCCGCGCGGGCCGCCTCCTGCACGGCCGGCGGCAATTCCGAAAACGGGACGACAACGGCATCCTCGATGACAGAACCCTGCGCGTTCACCGTCACCAGCCGGGGGCCTTCCGGAGCGTCAATGAAGGCCCGGTACACACTGTCCCCCAGTTGTTGCCCCGGGTTAATGGCTTGGATGCGCGAACCCGCTGCCGCCGATACGATGGTCGTCTGCACCGCAGGCGGAGTTTCCGAGAGTTTAACCTCGGGGATGGCCACTTCTTCGCCGTGTCGGTCAAGCGACGCGCACCCGGTCAGGATTGCTGCCACGTAGGCAGATGCCAGCCCGGATTTGATCCATGTGCAGCGGGTCACGATTAATTGCATAGAAATCCCTTTGGAGGCGCACGCCTTCATTGAATCTTAATGAAGATACGCTACTTGAAACCGGAATCAAGAAGTTGCGCAAAGCTTAGACAATCTACCCCTCCATGCGCTTGCTCGCGGCATGAGCCCGGCAGGGGGGGGCTCAAGGCTGAAAAGGGCGAAAAAAGCTCAAAAACGGCACTTTCGCGGCGTTTTCAGGCATGAGCCGCGAGCCCCCGCATCCCGGGGCGCGCGCCACCGCGAAGCCTACGGCGAGTTGGCCCAGAGGGACCAGTTTTCCTCGTCCGAAAGCACGCGGTTGTAGATGCGGACTTCGTCCATGGCGCCTTGGAAGTGTTCGTTCAGGAAGTAGCTGTTGGGGCGGAAGGAGCGGCCGATGTAGAGGTGATGGTTGGAACCGACGGGGACATTGGCGGTGTAGGTGGTTTGCAGGACGCCATCGAAGTACACGCGCTGCTGGGCGTTGGTGTCGCGGCTGATGTTGATCAGGTGCCATTGACCGTCGCCGTCGGGATAGTTGGTGGTGTAGTAGTCGGTGGTGTCATTGCCCATGCGCGTGATCATCCGGCCATCGCCGGTCGTGGCGATCTGGATGCCGGAATAGGGACCGGATTCATCGTTCCATCCGATGAGCGTGCGCCAGGCGGAATTGATGACCGGCGACCGGAACCAGACCGACACCGTGGCGGGCAGCGGAATGTCCATAGCCCCGACATCGACGTAGCCATTCACGGAGCCGTCGAACTCGATGGCATCCTGATAAGTGCCGTAGCGGTCCTCGACATACGTGGCGCCGTACAGGATCCCGTCGTGGCCGTTGCCGGTGACGTCGTTGGCGTTGCCGTCGAAGGTATAGTGGGCAATCATGTCGGTTTGGGGCATGTCCTCCGGGAGGGCGCTGACCACGCGGTAGAACATGGGCAGGCGGGCGTGCGCCACCGGCGTGGTGACGACGATGTTCTGGAAGTTTGTCCAGTCCTGATGCCACGGGCCGGCGGGCGAGAGTGCCCATTCAACCGTGCACGTGGAGTTCACGGATGGATTCCGCCAGGTAATGACGCCGTCTGTTTGCGAGATGACTACGAATTCACCGCCAAGGGCCGGAAGAACCGTGCACGCCAGACAGCCCAGCAAAACGACACTAAAAAATTGTTTCATGACCACGCCTCCCTGCTGGCCGAAAGATGGTCCTCCTGCGGGAGGAAATCAAGGCTAACGAGCATGGTTTAAATGAAATTCCAGAATAATGTCTAGGGCTAGACAACATTCGGGATGCCCGACGATATCCGCCGCGATATCGCAGCGCAGACCGGTTGATACCGACATCAGACCGCGTACACGACGACCTGGGCCGGCTGGAGGACGGCGGGCAGGGGCGCGCCTGTGAGCAGGTCCTTCTTCGCGGACGGGTGCGGCAGGATCAGCGGCTGTGGATGGTGCATGTCGCTGTTGCCGAGGATTGCGAAGGCTTTCTTCAGTCCGGGCTTCTGGCGCAGGTAGCCGGTGATGGCGCGGTTGGACGTTTCCAGCGGGATGATCGTGCCGGGCGCGGGATCGGCGAAGAGTTCCTGGTGCTTCGCGCGCAGCGCGTGCACGCGGCGCAGGTCGGCGACGAGCGTTTGCTCGCGGGCCCAATCCATGGCGCCGGCGCTGAACAGCGGCAGGATGGAAGGCGGCAGCTTGGCGACTTCCTCGTTGGTGAAGTCGAAGCCGGTGTTGACGGGGACGGGTTCGGCGAGTTCGATGCCGTTGTGGAGGTAGGGCACGCCGGGGAGGAACGCGCCGAGGGCCTGCGCGTAGAGCGCGTAGGCCTTGCCGCCGGCCCAGTGCACCGCGCGCGGGCAGTTGTGGTTTTCAGCCATGGCCATGAACGGCACGGGCAGGCCCGCGCCGTGGATCCAGCGCAGCCAGCCGCGGAAATTCTCGATGTTGCGCACGGTCTGCATGAAGGGCCCGACGCAGACGTTGTAGCCTTCCTCGCGGGCCGCGGGGCTGAGGTTGAACTCCTCGGCCCAGAGCGCGAAGTCGGGGTCGACCTGGCGGGCGCGCGCGACGAGGCCGCGCTTGAGGTCGGCGGGCAGGGCGTGGCCCATGTCGATCATCACGCCGTCCACGCCGAACGTTGTCTGGTAGTGGGGGATGACTTCGGTGATCTTGTCCCACAGCGGGCGCACGACGTGC
>CAZMOR010000085.1:0-19578 GCA_964567795.1 uncultured Verrucomicrobiota bacterium | reverse complement strand
GCAGACCAACGGGATTTTCGCGGATTTCGCCACGTCGCAGGGGGCGTTCACCGTGCGGTTGGACGAGGTGCGGGCTCCGCGGGCGACGGCGAACTTCATTGGCCTGGCCACGGGGCAGCGGGCGTGGCTGGATCCGGAAATTGGCATGGTCACGACCAACGGATTCTTTGCCGGCACCCGCTTCCACAGCTTTGTAAAGACGGTGGAAGGCTCGAAGACCAACACCCTGGCGATTCGCGGCGGCCTGCGGCCGGTGCGGGATGCCGGCGGCACGACGGCATATACCGGAGATCCGGGCTACTCGATCGTGCAGGAAACGACGAACGGCCTGTCGCACTCCAACGGCGTGATTTCCATGGTCAATGTCGGGCCGCATTCCGCGGGCTCGGAATTCATCGTGACGGTTTCCAACTCTCCCTCCTGGAACGGGGTGCACACCGTGTTCGGGAACGTGGTTTCGAACATGGCCGTGGTGCAGGCCATCGCGGCGGTGGCGACCGATGCGGACGGCGTGCCGCTTACGCCCGTGACGGTTTCCAATGTCACGATCCGGCGGGTCGGCGCCGCGGCCCAGGCCTTTGACATCCAGGCCCAGTCGCTGCCGCTGCCGACGCAAACCGTGGCGAACCTCCAGATCACGGGCGGAACGAATGCCAGCCTGTCCTATGCCGTGCCGGGCCAGTCCGAGCATTTCATCGTCCACACCACCAACCTGCTGAATCCTTCGCGGAGCATGGATTCCACCGGCTATAACACGTCCGCCGTGCCCGTGACGAACGTGATTGCGTTCACGACGCCGCCGTTCGGAAGCAACCATTTCTTCCAGGCCGCGGAAGTCCGGTATCCCGTGTTCAGCGCGTTGACGCCCGGGAGCTACATCCATTTCGCGGCGACCTGGTCGTCGGGTGACACGTACCACTATTTCCTGAACATGAATACCGCCACGGGCCGCTGGGCGCTGGTGCCCTACGGGGGCAGCACGTACACCGCCACCGGCGATGTCACCAGCGTCCGCTGGCGGATCGTGAACGCCAACAGCACGCAGTTCAACTTCCTGCAGGACTGGAACGACCTGTATTACACGCTAGGCTATGCGTCACCGGGGATCACGAACGGCCGCTATTACCTCGAGGCCTACGACGTTTGGGGATGGTTGCTGGGGGTGGACCGGGGCGATTTCCGGCAGGACACCGCGACGCTGAAGGTCAGGGTGCCACTTGGTCAATCTGCACGGACAGATTCGCCGGAACCCAGCCTCCTGCCGCCGGAACCGCGATTCCGTAGGTCTGACTGGCGCTCGCCGTCAGGTTCGATTCCACTTGCAACCACGCCGGGAGTTGCGCTCCGCTGAGCGCCGCGGCGCCGCCCACCGTGACGGCGGCTTCCGGCTGCGAATCGCGGCCGGTGGCCAGGTCCTGGAACATCAAGGCATCAAAGGCTCCCGCGCTGATCAAGACATGCGTGATGCCGCGTTCGCGCGCGATGGCGCGGGCGCGCTCGCCGGGAAGGGGATCGCCGAAGAAGGCGGCGGTCGCCGCGAGCCCCGCGGGATTTTCCCAGTATAAGGAACCGGCCGTATCGCCCACGCCGAAATACCAGATGGCCGGTGCCAGTTCGGGCGTGGCCATCCAATGCCGGGGGGTGGCGGTCGGGGCCTGGCGGAGTTGCAGCAGCATGTTCCGTTGCAGGAGGGCCTTCAGCCACAACGCATCGATATTTTCCGTGCGCCAGATCCGGAGCAGGGGCTGGCAGGTCTGGACGGCGCCGGTCACGATCTGGACGGCCAGCAGCAGGGCCACCGCGGCGGACAGCCACCGTCCGCCGGGCGGCGCCGGCTGTTCGCGCAGGGTTGCCAGCCAGAACGCGGCCAGCAGCAGGGTCGCCACGATGGCGAAGGGCGCCCAGCGGACCTGCCAGAAATAGATGCCGGTGAAAAAGGCGGCGATGGCCCAGAGTCCGGCGAGGGGTTCGCGCCAGCGGGCGGGGCGCCGCTGGCCCAGAAGCCAAGCGCCGCCGGCCAGCGCCAACACGCCCACGCCGGACGATTTGAGCCAGGTCCAAAACCACTGGCTGCCTGCGACGGTTTGCAAGGGGCGGAATTCAAGGATGTGCCGGGCATGCAGGCGCAGCATGATCCCGGAGCGGGGCCAATACCAGTCCACCGGGCCGAACAGGATCAGCAGCGGCAGCACGGCCGCCGCGAGCAGGCCGGCCGTCCCGAGAGCCGCGGTTTTCCGGTCGAGGATTTTCCGGTCCGGGCCGAAGGCGAACAGGGCGCGCAGGCATTCGCCGAGGCCGAGCCAGCACAGGGCATACAAGGGATGGTTGGCTTCCAGGCGCATGGAAAAATGGGCCGGGGCGTATTCGAGGAGATAGAACCCCAGGCCGGTGAGCGCACCGGCCAGGGCCCACGCGCGCCACAGGCCCGGCTCCCAGCGGTCCGGGCTGTCGCCGGTTTCGGCCGAATACCGGACGAATGCGGCGGCGATGGCGGTGGCGCAGAGTGAGAAAAGGAAGACGGTGGCGCCGGTCCAGAGGGCCGCTCCGCCCAGCAGGCCCGCAGCCACGAACCAGCGCCGCGCGCCCGGGCGGGCGCGGCCCATGCCGCCGCAGGCCAGGCACAGCCACATGCCGGCGCCAAAGGCCAGGTGAAAACCGTGATGATCCGGCCGCAGTCCGTGGAAGTTCCAGAGGATTTCCGGCGAGGTTGCGAGGGCGCCCGTGGTCAGGGCGGCCACCCGCCAGCCCAGGCGGCGCCCGAGCACCAGATACAGCGCGCCCAAAAAGGCGATGCCGGCGGCGGGGAGCAGGATCCGGCCCGCCAACTCCAGCGCCCGGGCCGGCGGCAGATGGGCCGCGGTTTCAAGCACGCGGGCGGTGGCCATGAGGCCCCAGATGAGAAAGTGGCTCCAGTGCATTTCCCGGCCGTAGGGAATGTTGTCCGCCGCCGTGGACCGCAGCCGCCATTCGCCGTGCACCCGCAATTCCCGGGCGTAGGCGAGCCAGTAGTAGGAATCGGGTTCGACGAAAAACCGCTGGGCGCACCAGGTCCGGGGCGCATCCGGGGCGGCGGCCATGGGTTGCATGTGCTGTTCGAAGCGGCGGATGCCAGCATCCGTGAACCACGTGAGCCAGGCCAGCCAAACGGCCACGGCCGCCACACCGGCGAGGCCGGGAACCCAACGCAGCTGGGCGGAAATCCTCATGGGGCGGTATCCGGCTCCAGGCGGAAGACCTGGGCCCAGGTTTTCTGGCGCACGAGGCCGCGTGGGGTCTGGAAGACATAGAACGACTCGCCGATGCCGGACAGTTTTTCATCCCGCCGGAACCAGCGGGGGAGCTGGCCGCCGCCCGGGACGACCAACTGCCCGGCCAGGGATTGCTGCAGGCCTTCCGTATCCGAGTAACGGCCGGTGGCGATATACCAGAAAAGGCGGGGGAGTTCGGGCGAGAGGCTGATGCAGACATGCGTCAGGCCGCGCTCGCGGGCGATTTTTTCGGCGATCCGGCCATCCGGCGCATCGGCGAAAAACGCACTTTCCGCCTGCCAGCCCGCCGCGTTTTCCCAATAGTAGGAAGCCACGGTCTGGATGCCCGTGAAGTAGTAGAGCATGGGGGCCTCCGCGGCGAGGCCGACCATGCGCCAGTGTTCCGGTCCGGCGGCGAGGCCGAACTGGAGGGCCATGCGTTTCATGACGCACGATTGCACCCAGGAGGGAATGACCGATTCCGACGTGGAAGCCAGTCGTTCCGAATGCAGGCGCGAAAGGTCGGCCACGAGGCCGTTGGCCAGCAGGGCGGCGGCGACGGCGCCGCCAAACACACGGCGGGCGCGGCCGGCACCGGGCGCGGAGACGTCCTCCGCCAGGGTTGAGACCGCCAGCCACGCCAGGCCGCCCGCGAGGAAAAACTCCCAGCGCTGCTGCCAGAGATACAGCCCCAGGAAAAGGCCGGAAAACACCAGGCCGGGCAGCAGGTTCCGCCGCCGTTGCGTCCGGTCGGGACCGGCCGGGACGGCGCGCCAGGCGGCCCAGGGGAGGGCCAGCGGCAGCAGGCCCATCTGCAGGTATAGAAATTGGACCAGGGGCGTGTCGCCGAGGGCGCTGCCGAAGCTGCGGAATTCCTCGATGTAGCGCGCATGGAGCCGCTGCAGGACGGGGTCGCGCAATTGATGCCATTCCGGCGGCCCCCAAACGATGGCCGCAGGCAGGCACAGGACCGCCAGGGCGCCGATCAGGCCGAGGGCCAGATCCCGGCGGGACCAGGATTTGAAATCCAGGCGCGGGCCTGCTTTACCAGCCAGCACGAGGATTTCCGCAAGCCCCAGCCAGAAGATCCAGAATCCGGGATGATTGACTTCCAGCCGCATGGCGAAATGCGCCGGGGCGTATTCCAGGAGGTAGAAAAAGGCGCCGGCTGCACAGCCGGTCCAGGCCCAGCGGCGCCAGAGCCCCGGCTGATAGACGGTGCCGGGGGCCGGCGATGGTTGCCACGCGGGCAGGACGGAACACGCCGCCGCGCCGATGACCACGAGGGCGAACATCCAGATGGTGGCGCCGAGCCACAAGGCCAAGCCGCCCAGCAGTCCGGCCGCCGCGAACCAGCGGCGGGCTTCCAGCACATCGGGCGGCGATAAACGGCGGCAGGCTGGCAGGCCGGAGCCGGTTCCGGACGCGGTGGCCTGCGTCCAGCCCAGGCCGCCGAACTGCAGGCAGATGAAAGAACCCAGCACGAAGCTGAGTTGCAACCCGTGATGATCGGGCCGGAGAGGATAAAAGCCCCAAGCCAGGCCGTTCAGGCTCAGGAAGAGGCTGCAAAACAAAATGCCCGGAACCCAGCCCAGTTTCTTCGAAACCACGACGAAGAACGCGCCGAGACAGAGAAACTGGAAAAGCGGCATGACCCACACGCCCGCCAGTTCCACGGCGCGGGCGGCCGGCCAGCCGGCGGTCGCCATGATGGCCGCGGCCAGGCCGCGCAGGGACCAGATGAGCAGGTGGCTCCATTGCATGTCGCGGCCGTAGGGGGCGTTGTCCATGAAGGTGTGCCGGATGCGCCAGTCCCCGGACGCCATCAGGTCGCGCGTGTGGGCCATCCAGGCATAGGCATCGTTATCCAGAAAAAACCGCGGTTCGGTCATGCCGGGAATGGTGTTGGGCGGAACCAGGGTGGCTTCGAACGAACGGGCGGCGCGGTCCGTGTGCAGGGTGAAGAACACGGCATGCGCGGCCAGCAGCAGCAGGCCGGCCGCCCAGTACCACCGCCGGGTCCGGGCCGGGATGCAGAGAACCGGAATGGTTGGATCAGTGGTCATAATAAGCCTGGAAGATCCGGGCGGCCGCCTCTTCTTCCCGCCAGGGCTGGTCCTGCTGGTACTGGCGCAGGCGTTTTTCCGCATTGCGATAGAAGTCGGTGGCTTCCTGGCCGGTGAAGCGGGTAAGGGCCAGGGCCTGTTCCGCGGATTGCCGGGCAGCGGCGAAATCGCCGGCATTGGCATAGGCCACGCCAAGGGTGTCCAGCAGGGCCGGTTCGTCGCCGACCAGGCGCCGCGCCTCCAGGGCGATTTGCAGGATCTCCTGCGGGTCGGGGGCGCCCCAGGTGGCGGTGGCCAGGATCCAGGCCAGGTTGTTCCGGCATTCCGCGTTGCCGGGATAGGCGCTCAGGACGCGGCGGAAATATTCCAGCGCGGGCTTGCGGATGCCGGCCTTCCATTGCGAGAGGTAGTAGGGCATCAGGTCCAGCAATTCGATCCGGGTTTTGCTGCGATAGGGATTCCAGCGGTGCGCCCAGTCCAGCGCGGCGGCCGGATCGCCTTGCGCATAGGCGGCGGTCATGCCGAGCAACACGAGGTCGTTGCGGGACGTGTCGTTGACCGGCATCTTGCGCATGGCCGCTTCGGCGTAGCGCAAGGCTTCCGCGAGCTGTCCGGCCTGGAAGGCCAGCATGCCCATATGCCATTCCCAGTAGCCGGCGATGGAACTGTGCGCCGGGGGCGGCCGGGCCTCCAGCCATGTCTTGGCCTCGGCGGCGCGGTCCTGGGCGCACAGGGCCAGGACCTTGCTGTACCGGTAAAGCTCCACGTCGGGATTGACCTGCAGGACCTGGTCGATGGTGGCCTCCGCGCCGGCCGGATCCCCGTGCTGGATTTGCTGCATGGTTTTGAAATGCAGGCCGAAGGAACTGCCCGGAAAATAGTGCAGCAGGTTGTCGTACAGGGCGGTGCTGTTGCGCCAGGCGGGGAGCTGCCGGTGAGTGGACCGGGCGAGACCCAGCAGAACGGCGCAACCGGCCAGGGCCAGCAAGCCTGTCCAGACGGCCTTTTTCCGTCCCGGAAACAGCTGGAGCAGGAGGATGGACAGCCCGATGGCCGGCAAATAGGTGAACCGGTCGGCGACACTTTGCGCGCCGAAGCGGACCAGCCCGATCACGGGCAGAAGCAGGCCCAGGAACCACGCCCAGCCCACGAATTCGTTGCCCTGCCGCCGGCGTCCGGGCCAGGCCCACGCGGTGACAAAAACGAGGACGAACACGGCCACCCAAAAGTCGAGCCGGATGAAATACAACGGCTCGTAAAGAACCGTCAGATTGACCGGGTGCAGGGATTTCAGCAGGTAGAAAACATAATGCAGGGGGACCATTTTCAGGCGGTCCGGCCAGGACATTTCCATGACGGCCCCGGCCAGGGCATGGGCTTTCATGGACAGAAACGCGCTGGCGGCGGCCATCAGCCAGAACAGCCATTTTTCCAGAATGCAGGCTGTCAACCGGCGTACAAACCCCGGTTCGCCCCACGGAATCCGCTTGAGCGGCCAAACATCCAGCAGGAGCAGGACCGCGGGCGTGGTCATGAGCATGGGCTTGACCAGCAGGCCCAGGGCCAGGCTGCCGACGCTGGCGGCGCGGAACAGGCGGCGCCGGGCGGGGGTGGCCGGGCCTTCCTGCCAGGCCAGCCCGTAGGCCCCGATGCAGAGGAGGAAGAAGAAGCCGCTCAACACATCCTTGCGTTCGGCGACCCAGGCCACGCTTTCCACGCGGAGCGGATGCCACGCCCAGAGCGCCGCGGCGAAAAAGGCGCGCCAGGGGTTGCCGGTCCAGTTGCGGAACAGGAGGAACACCAGGGCGGCGTTCAGGGCATGCAGCAGCAGGTTGACGAAATGGTAGCCCCACGGTTCCAGGCCAAACAGCTCCATGTCCAGCATGTAGGACAGCCACAGGCCGGGAGCCCACATTCCATGCCAGACATGGGAAAAGGCGAGGCAGATGGAATTCCAGGTGAAACCGTCCAGGACGATTTTGTTCTGATGGATGTAGAGCAGGTCGTCGAGATCCACCAGCTCGTAGCCGGTGACCGGCCAGTAGAGGAATGCCGTCAGGGCAAGCAGAATTCCGGCCAATGCGGGTGTGGGCCAGAGCCATGCCCAACGGCTCCGTGCGGGCCGGGATGAAATGCCGGGTTCTGTATCCATCGTGAACCGGGCTAATTTGCCTTGTGCGCCGGATTTTGTCGAGACCCGGGCAAGGATTCCGGCGTGCGGCGAGGACCGGATCAAGAGACCGGTTTTTCGCGCCAGGGGCGGGCCTGTCGGTAGGCTTCGAGGCGTTGTTCGAGGCGGCGGGCCAGGTTGGGATTACCCTGCTGCCGGGCCAAGGCGCGGGCCTACTCCGCCGATTGGACTGCCTGTTCAAAGTCGCCGGCATTGGCCTGGGCGGCGGCCAGGGTATCGAGCAGGATCGGTTGGGGGGCGCCGGCCAGCGCCAGCGCCCGGTTCGCCAGGTCCAGGGCCTCCTCGGGCGGGGCGGGGGAAACGTCCGACGTGGCCAGCAGCCAGGCGAGGTTGTTCAGGAGCAGGATGTTTCCGGGATCCGCAGCCGCCAGCTTCCGGAAATAGTGGAGGGCACGGGGTTTTTCCCCGGAATTCCAGAGATTCACGTAAAATCCCAGCAGATCCGCATAGGTGAAGGACTGTGTTGGCGGCGTCCCCCAGGCGAGCCGGAGTTGTTCGTTGGCGGCCGCGGCCGCGCCGGTTTCGAAGCAGGCCCGGGCCCATTCCAGCCGGTAGGCGGATAACTGTTTTCCGGGGAGTCCAACCGTGCGGGCCAGATGAGCCAGGGCCTCGGCGGGCCGCTCCGCGCGCAGGAACGCCACGCCCAGGCCGTATTGGATTTCGGGTTCGCGGGGCGCTTGCACGGCGGCCTGTTCCAGCAGCGCGAAGGCCTCCGGAAGCCGCTCCATGTTGATGAGCGCGAGGGCTTCGTGCAACCGGTAGCGCGCGACATCGGGATGGCGGTTGGCGGCCTCCCGGAAGAATTCCAAGGCTTCCGGCCAGCGGCCCTGTTTCTGGAGCGCGAGGCCATGGCCGGTGATGCCGAGATAATTGTCCGGATCCAATGTCCAGGCGCGGTCGAAAATGGCATCCGAGTCCCGCCAGAAACGGAGGTTATAGGCGGTCAGGCTGGCGCAGGCGCCCAAGGTGATGGCGGCCAGGAAACCGAGCAGAATCCGGCCGCCCCGCCGCGGGCAGAGCCAGGCGGAAAACCCCCACGCGATCAGGATGGAAAGCCCGATGGACGGCAGGTACATGAACCGGTTGGTGTAGTCGGCGAGGCCGAGGCGCACGCCGCGGATCACGGGCAGGAGGACCACGAGGAACCACAGCCAGCCCATGAGCAGATACGGCGCGCGGCGCCGGATCCTCCAGCACAGCAGGGTGATGCCGGCCAGGGCGAAAGCGGCGGCCAGGCAGGAAACCCAGCGGACGGCATCGTGCTCCACGTAGTAGAGCGACAAATTCACGGGCCAGGCGAATTTGGCCAAATAGGGGAAGTAGTTGCCGGGGATCAGGGCGAGGCGCGCCCAACCCGTCACGGGTGAAACCTGGCCGCCGGAGAGGATATGCGTGGTCAGCGTCAGGATGGTGAACCCCGCGGCCACGGCGAAGAGCGGAATTTTTTCGAGCAGGCAGGTGCGCCAGCCTTGGGCTGACTGGAGCCGGCCCAGGGGCCAGTAGTCCAGCAGCAGCAGGGCCGCGGGCAGGACCACGACCGAGGCCTTGGACATCAGCCCCAGCAGGAGCAGGCCGGCGAGCAGGGCGGATTTTCCGCCGGAGGGTTTCCGCGCCTGCCGCAGATGAACGAGCAGCGCCAGCATCCAGAAAAAGCCGCTCAGGACATCCTTGCGTTCCGTGATCCAGGCGACGGACTCGACGCGCAACGGATGCAGGGCGAACAAGGCGGCGGCAAAGGCGCTGGCCCAGGACGACCCCGTGGCCCGGCGGAGCACCCAGAAGAGCAGGCCGGCGTTCAGCGCATGCAGGAGGAGGTTGACCCAGTGGAAGACGCCGGGCGCGCCGCCCCAGAGGGAAACGTCCGTCATGTAGGAAATCCAGAGCAGCGGCAGCCACCAGGATTCGTGGACGTGCGTGAACGCCCAGCGGATATTGGCGACGCTCAAGCCGGTGTTCACATGGGGGTTGTCGAACACATACTGGGTGTCATCCAGGTTGATGGCGGAAAAGCCGCCGGCCGGCGCATACAGCGCCACGGTCAGCAGCACCAGGCCGAGGACCAGCGCGGCATCCTTCCAGAAGGTGGCTGCGGCGCAGGCGGGGGGCGAACCGGAAGCCGGTGGATTCATGGTTGCGGCTCCGGCGGTTTGGGGAAGGACTCGCGCCATGGCTGGTGCTGCCGATAGGCGGACAGTTGCCGGGAGATTTCGGCGGTCAGGTTGAAATCGCCGGATTGTTGAGCCAGCGCCAGCGCCTGGGCGGCCTGCACCTGAGCTTCTTCGTACTGTCCATTGGCCGCCAGGGCCGCCGCCAGCGTTGCGAGCAGGGAACCATCCGGCCGGGGATTCAAGGCGCGGGCCTGTTCGGCGAGCCGGACGGCTGCGGATGCCGGGGCGGGGGCGGCGGGGTCGGTGGCCAGGAGCCAGGCGGCATAGCGGTGCAAAAGGATATCGTTGGGGAGGCGCGTCAGGTTGTTCTGGAAAAAGTGCCACGCATGGAGGCGTTCACCATCCAGCCACAAGCCGCCGTAGTGGGAGATCAGGCTGTCAAAATCCGAGAATCGCGAAATTCCCTGTTCCCGGAGTTGCTGAATATGGCGGCGGGCTTCATCCGGCTGGTCGGCTTCGAACAAGGCGCGGATCCATTCCACCTGCCAACCCGGATTCGCCGGCTGGCCGGCGACGGCTTTTTCGAGGTACGGGAGGGCGGCGGCGGCCTGGCGGGTGTTCAGCAGGGCCCGCGCCATCAGCATGTTCAGGTCGGGGTCCGCCGGGCCGCAGCGTTCCATGGCCTGTTGCAACGCCACGCGGGCATCCTCGTTGCGATCCAGAGCGAGCAAGGCCCGGGCCTGCGCGGCGGCGGCGGCCGGAACCGCCGGATTCAGGCGGATGGCTTTCTCCAAATAGGGCAAGGCCTCCGCGGGCCGGCCTTGATCCAGCAGCAGCTGGCCATAGCCCAGGGTCGCCATGTCGTGGTTGGGGGCATAGACCAGCAGGTGGGGAAACAAGGTTGTCGCATTGGTCCAGACCGGCAGGCGCAGATGGGTCAGAATGCCGCATGCGGCCAGGACAAGCACGCCCGCCAGGAGCGCTGGCCCGCGCCAATTCCGGTGCCGCTGCAGCCCGTCGCCGACCGACCAGACCAGCGCGATGCCCAGCCCGATGGCGGGCAGATAGGTGAACCGGTCGGCGTAGGCGGCCAGGCCCAGCCGGACGCCGCGGATGACGGGCAGCAGGGCCACTAGAAACCACAACCAGCCGACCAGGGCATACGGCGCGGCGTGGCGCCGGCGCAGCAGGAAGCCGGTGATCGCCAGCAGGCCGATGATGGCGGCGGCGTTCTGCAGGCCATGCACGATGTCGCACTCGGGATACAGGGCGGAGAGCTGAACGGGCCAGAATATTTTTGCGAGATAGGCCCAGTAGTTGGGGGCGATCAGGCCCAGCCGGGCAAGCCAGGGAACCGCCGCATCGCTGCCGCTTCCGGAAACATGGGTGTGCAGATTGATGAAACCGAAGAGCAGGGACAAGGCGAACAACGGGATTTTCTCCCGCAGGAGCGCCAGCCAGGCGCTCCGGTTTTGGCGTTCCAGGGGATCGCCGGCGCGGCGCAGCGGCCAATAATCCAGCAGCAGCAAAAGGAGCGGGAGGGTAATGACCGTGGCCTTGGACATCAGGCCGAGGAGCAGCGCCCCGAACACGAGTCCCTGGCGGAGCGCGGACGGCTGCCGGACCTGATGCAGATAGGCCAGCAGGGCCAATAGGAAGAATAGCCCGGCCAGCACATCCTTGCGTTCGGTAAGCCAGGCGACGGATTCGACCCACAAGGGATGCAGGGCGAAAAGCGCCGCGGCAAACCAACTGCGCCCGCGGGAGCCGGTCATGCCGGAGAGCACCCAGAACAACAGGGCGGCATTGAGCGCGTGCAGGAATATGTTGGTCCGGTGGAAGCCACCCGGGGCCGGCCCCTGGCATTCCACGTCGAGCATGTAGGAAATCCACAGGACCGGCAGCCACCATTGCTCATGGACGGCAGTAAAAGCCCAGCGGACATTCGCGGGGGTCAGGCCGGACATCACGTGCGGGTTGTTGGAGATGTACAGCGGGTCGTCGAACGGAATGAAGTCGTAGTGGCTGGCCGGCCGGTACAGGAGAAGAACCAGGAGAGCCAGTGCGGCCGCCAGTCCGATTTGCACCAGACGATTCGCCGGCTTGTTTCCTGTCTCGAGCATGCGGAGCACTATAACGGACGGGACCGGACCCGGAAAAGAGAAAGATACGAACGCCGGGGGCGGGAATCAGGGAATCCGCCAGGCCAGGATTTGGCTGTCGGCGAAGACCGGCCGGCCCAGGGCCGCCTCCAGGGAAAGCGGCAGCAAGGCGGGGGGCTGGAAGTTGCCGCCCGGCACCTGGACATCCAGGGTTTCCCGCAGAAGATCGCGATGGACGACCAGGAGCCAGCCGGAATGCTGGCGCCGCAGGCGCGCCAGGTCCGTGAGGGGGACCAAACGGGAGAAGTGCATCTGGCCATCCAGGCCCAGGGCGTGCGCCCGGCTGAAGACGTAGTCGAGCGGAGTGTCCTGAACCACGAAATCGTCATGCGAGAAAAGCGGCGGGAAGGGGATGTCCGGCACGTAGCCGACAGCCACCGGCTTGCGATGAAGATGCTGATAGAAGTAATGAAAGTTCAGGGGGTCGCCGATGAACATGGGATATTCGATGATTCCACGCACATCGGGTGCGGCCGCCTGTCCGGCATAGAACGCCGGGATGCGGGCGGCCGGCATTTGCGGCAGGGGTGTCAGGGCGCGCAGGCGGCTGCGGGTCCAATCAAAAGGCGCATAGGAATCCTGGAAGGCGGAATGGTGCATGAAATTGTTCGGGGTCCGGAATGTCCGCCACAGGGGACTGCCCGCGGCCAGCGCCAGGATCAGCGCAACCGCGGGGGCCGGCCGGAAAACGGCGGGCAGGCGGGCGGCGGTTGCGTCGAGCGCGACGGCCGCCTGCAGCAGGGCCAGGGGGAACAGGATGATATTGTAGCGTGCGATTTGGATGCCGGCGTGCATGCCGTCCTGCGTGCCGAAAATGACCAGCAGGAGAAAGGCTGCCCAGATGGAGGAAAACACAAGGCCGAGCCGGAGGTCGCTTCGGACCAGCCGGAGCCAGCCGCCGGCCACAAGGGCGGCGAAGATGATTTTCAGCCCGGCGAAAGGCGTGCCGGCCAGCAGGGACAGGAACTCCCACAACCCGTGCCCGGTGACATGGCTGGTGCCGAGGACATGCAGCCACCAGGGATTGCGCCAGTGCGCCGGGCCCAGGAAGGCCGTCAGCAGGACCGCCAGCACCAAGCCGCTGACGAACAGGGTTTTCCGGTTGATCCAGGGCGCGGCGGGCAGGCTGTGCGGGCGCAGGAGTACCAGCAGAAACAGGGCGACGAGGGGCGCCAGCACGGGCAGGGCGGCGTAGAGATGAAAATAGACCGCGAGGAATCCGGCGGCGACATAGGTCCCTAAAAATCCGCGCCGGCCTTCGCGCAACCACAGAGCCAGGGCCAGCAGCGCCAGGAAGCCGAAGAACAAAACCATCGGGTAGGGACGGAGGATTCGCGAGTAGAAAACCACGCAGGGGGATATGGCGAACAGCCAGGCAAACACCAGCGCCGCGCGCCGGCCCGCGAGGCGCGCCACCAGGATCGGGAAGATCGCCAGGCCGGCGAGGCCGCACAGCGCCGACGGCAGGAACAAGGTCGTTTCGGACCAGCCGGTCGTATGCAGCAGAATCCAGTTGATCACATTCTGGGGGATGCAGTTGGCGCCGAGGCCATGCGTGGTCCATACCGCCAGGAAGGTCTTGCCCAGCACGAAATTCAGGGAATGCCATTCATCGTCCACCGGGATCTGCGCAAACAATCCCCACAGACGAAGCCCCGCCCCCGCCAGGAAGGGGAGCAGGAAAACCCATCCGGTCCGGCCGGCGGGTCCGATGCGTCCTGCGGGAGAGCCGGCCACCGGTAGCTTTCCTCCTACTTCCAGAAAAACAGTTCGCGCCAGACCTGGGCCATGTAGGCGCCGCCCCAGCGGAACGGCTGCAGCTTGCGCTTGCCGCCGATGCGCGCGGGCTCGTCTTCCGGGATTTCCCCGATCTTGACCTTTTTCTTGGCGGCGCGGATGGACAGCAGCGGTTCGATGCCCAGGATGGTGCCGAACCATTTTTCCGGGGCGTAGCTTGCCTCTTTGTCCAGATCCAGTTCGTAGAACAACTGCGTACGGTAGGCGCGGTACATGACCATGGCATCGGTGTAGGGCCGGCTCCACGCATGACCGTGCAGGAGGTTGATGGAGTGGGTGAAGAGCCAGTTGCCGAAACCGGTCATCAGATCGTCATCATCGCTCTTCGCCGGCGGCAGATAGCGGGAGGCAATGACCATGTCATAGCCCTTTTTCATTTCCTCGACCAGCAGCGGGATGGAGCGGACCGGCGAATTCCCGTCGGGGCTGAACGTGATCACCCAGTCGCCGCGCACGTGCGGGAAGCCTTCGATGAACGCCCAGCGCAGGCCCTTGCGCTTCTGGATCACGACTTCGCAGCCTTGTTCGCGGGCGTAGTTGGCGGTGCCGTCGGTCGACCCGTCCACGACGAGGATCTGGTCCACCCATGAACGCTCGATCTGCGGCAGGACGACGCGCATGGCTTCGAGCTCGTTCAGGGTGGGAATGAATAAAGTGGTGGTCATGGGCAACAAGTTCCTTTCGTCATCCGGCAAGCAGGATAGCGAGATGTTCGGCGGGAAGAAACCCCTTTTATCGGGCCCGCCGGACAGCGGGCGCAGCCACGGCTGGGATCAGTCATCCGGCCTGCAGGCTGGACAACCAGCCCGGGGCGGCGGCAACCTGCGTTGCCAAGGGGAGCTTTCTGGATGGCACCCGCGGGGCGGAGTCCGATAGAGCCGGCATTCTGGTGTTGCTGATTGGCTTCAGGCGCGATATTTCTCCAGCATGAATCTTGAACCGCACACCCCGGGGCTTTGGTGCAAGGGGTGGTTTCTGCGGCTGTTGCTGACCGGTTTGCTTCTTCTGGGGGCGGGGGGAGTCTATTTCCGCGCCCTGAACCGTGTCTTTTTGGCCGACCAGATGTACTACTTTCTGGAACTCAACGGTGACACCTCGCTGGCCGCCGGTCTTCAGCTGGCCGATTATGGCGCGCATCGGCAGTATTACAAGGGGGATGAATTGTCGTACCGGCCGTTGTTATTTGCGGGGCTGGCCCTGGAAAACACCCTGTTCCAACGCGACTTTCGGAAATGGAACCTGGCCAATTTGCTGATCCATTTGCTGGTGTGCTGGCTGCTGTTCGAAGTGTTGTGGAGCATGACCCGTTCGCCGGTGGCGCTGGGGGCGGCCGGCTGTTTTGCTTTGCTGGCATCCAACTTTGAATTGGTTACCTGGAACCACCTGGGCGGATACATGGCCGGCTATGGCCTGCTGTTGGCCGCCTGGTGGGCGGCTTGGAACATGCGGACGGAAGGCGGTCGGCGCTGGTTCTGGCTTTATGGATTGGCCATGACGGGCGCGATGCTGGAGCATGAAATCGGAGTTGCGGCCAGCCTGGGGGGAATTCTTTACGGTGCCGCGTGCTGTGGTTGGAAAATGAACCGCTGGCACTGGCGCTGGCGGCTGGCGCTGTTCCTGCCGGTCTTGCTTTATGCCGTTTTATATGCGCAGCACGTTACGCAATGCCAGCGTCTGTTCTGGATCGACGCGGCAACCGGATCTTGGCTGAGCCGGGTGGTTCTCCTGCCGGAATTATTCATGACATGGTGTCGGCACAGCCTGCTGCCGCACTCAGGCCAGATCACCATGGGCGCCTTGCAGCGTTCCATTTGGGTGCCGTCCAGTGGCGGGGGGACATTGCCGACGCTGGTTGCGGGCGGGCTATGGCTGGGCCTGGCGGCTTGCCTGGTCCATGGGTTTTCAACGGCTCATTGGCGGAAGATCCGGCTTTTCAGCGTCGGGCTGGGATTTCTGATCATCGTGTATGCCGGCCTGGTCCTTACGGGCCGGCCGGCGTATGCCCTGACCGTGCCCTATTACGCCTATTTTCCCGCCTTGCTGGGCATGGTTGGAATCTGTACGGCGGTGGATTGGTCCCGCGCGGGCCGGCGGATAGAAGCGGTGGCCCTGGCCTGTTTGCTCCTGCTGGCGGCGCTTAATGGACGTCTGGTTTACCAATACAGCGTTCAAATCCAGGAAGTTAACCAGCTCCTCGCGCATGATCTGGAACGGGTGGAGCAGGCCGTCCGGCCGCGACTGGCCGATCCGGGTTATACCTTTGTCTTGCGGAGCCTGCCGGTTGAATTGGACCTGGCGAGTCCCGCCACCCGGGGGTATCCAGGTGAAAACGCCGCCACGCCCACGCCTTTGCTGCGCTTCCTGTATGGCCGCCACTACGACACCGGGAATGCCCCGGAACCGCTGGAAATCCCCGGTCTTGATACGCCCGGCGCGGCGCCCGGAGGAATTTTTCCGGGCCGGGATTGAGGCTTGCTTTTCGGCCCTCAAGGCTGAAAATAGGCGCTTTCAAATGAACCGGAGGCAGGTGCCTGGTGAAAGGAAGAGGGACATGACGCAATTCATTCGGTGGATGGTGATTTTGGCGGTTGCGCTGGCGATGGGATGCGGCAAGAAAGCCGTCAAGGAAGTCAAGCCGACGGCCACACTGGGCAAGGAAGTCGTGGTTTGGGTGGACCAGGCGGGGATAACCGGCGCGCAGGTGCAGCAAGAGGCAAGCCGGCTCTTCTCGAAGGTGCCGAAGGACACTCCGCCGGAGCAGATTCCCGTCATTCAGGCCCGTTTACTGCAGCAGGCGATCGACAACCTGGTCGTCCGGCAGCTGGTGCGCGGCGAGATGGAGCGTTCGGGCGTGGTCATCACCCGCGAGGAAATCGAGAAGGGCAAGAAGGATCTGGAATCGGCCCTGGGCCCCGGCGGCTCCCTTTCCATTCTGCTGGCCCAGGCGAACGTGTCGATGGAGGAAATGGAAATGAACCTCCAGCTCGACTTGTTCAAGAACAAGATGATCAAGGACAAGCTGAAAACCGCGGTGGACGGCGTGACGGAAGAAACGGCCAAGGCGTACTACGACGCGAATCCCAAGGAATTCACGCTGCCGGCCGGCCGGCTGGCGTCGCATATCCTCGTGCGCGTGCCGGCCAATGCGGACGAAGCCGTCCGGACCGAGGCGCGGGCCAAGGCCGAGGCCATCCGCAAGGACCTGCTGGACGGTGCGGATTTCGCCAAGCTGGCGGCGGAAAAGTCGGATTGCATCAGCCGCAGCCGCGGCGGGGAGCTGGGAGTGATTCCGCGCGGCCGCGAAGCCAAATCCTTCGAGGATGCCGTGTATGGCCAGGCGATCGGCGCGATCGGCGAAGTGGTGGAATCCCCCGTGGGCTTTCACGTCATCAAGGTCACCGGCGAGCAGGAGGAGAAGCTGCTGCCGTTTGACGAGGTCAAGGACCGCCTGATCAACGCCTTGAAGGTCCAGGCCCAGCAGAAGGTCACGGCCGACTACATGGAAGAATTGAAGAACAAGGCGACGATCAAGCTGGCGGGTCCGCTGGCTGCGGCGGCGGAAGCCGCCAAGGCGGAAGCCCTCAAGGCCGGCGCGGCGGAAAATTCCGCCCCCGGTGCCGCTCCGGTGACGGCGCCGGTATCCGCGCCGGCGACCGCTCCGGCCCCCTAGGTCCGGCCGGCGATTTTTTCATCGCGACATGTCCAGCCGCCGCCGCGGGGAGCGGCGGCGGGAGCCGAATGATTGCACCACTCCATGAGCCGTTGCCGGTGGATCCCCGTCCCTTGCGGGAAGTGGCGGGGGCGGTTTTTGCGCCGGATGGCGTCCTGGCCCGCGCCGGGGCGGGGGATTTCGACTACGAGGCGCGGCCCCAGCAGGTGGAAATGGCGCAGGCCGTGGCGGACGCCCTGGAAACCCGGACGCACCTGGTCGTGGAAGCCGGCACCGGGGTGGGGAAAAGCCTGGCGTATCTCGTCCCGCTGATCCTGCAGGCCAAGCGCACCCGGACCCGGGTGCTGGTTTCCACCCACACGATTTCCCTTCAGGAACAGCTGGTGGGGAAGGATCTGCCCCGGCTGCAGGACCGGCTGGAAGTCGCGTTCCGTCCGGTGCTGGTGAAGGGCCGCATGAATTACCTGTGCCTGCGGCGCCTGGCGCGCGCGCGCAGCCACCAGCGGGAACTGTTCGGCGAGGGCCTGGGCGAGGAACTGGAGCGCCTGCGCGCCTGGGCCGATCAAACCGAGGACGGCAGCGTGCAGGAACTGCGCCAGCCGCCATCGGCCGAAGCCTGGAGCGCGGTCTGCGCCGAACATGGCAACTGCCTCGGCGCGAAATGCCCCGAGCGGAAGCGCTGCTTCCTGATGCGCGCCCGGGCCCGGATGCAGGATGCCGACCTGCTGGTGGCGAACCACCACCTGCTGTTTTCCGACCTGGCCTTGCGCCGCGAAGGCGCGGCTTTCCTGCCCGAGGTTTCCGCCGTGGTGCTGGACGAGGCGCACACGGTCGAGGATACGGCGAGCGAACATCTGGGCCTGCGCCTGTCACCCACGGGTTTCGAACATTGGCTGCGGCGCTTGTTCGCGCCGGACAGCGGCAAGGGCCTGCTGGGCTATCTGCGCGCCGGGCCGGCCGCCCAGACCACGACCCGGTTGTGGGACGCCGTGGCGGAATTGTTCCACGAGGTGCCGCGCGCGGCCGGACTGGCTGCGCGGGAAAGCCAGAAGGTCGTGCCGGGGCCGCTGGCGGTGACGTCGACCGTGCCCGAATTGCTGCGCGAGCTGTCCGACCGCCTGGGCGCCTTGATCGACGAACTGGAGGACCAGGACGAGGAATCCCGTTCGGAGCTGCGCCATCTCCGAAGCCTGGGGCTGATGCTGGGCGGCATGCTGCAGTCGTTCCTGGGGCAGACGCTGCCGGACCATGTCTACTGGATCGAGCGGGAGGGCAAGCGGCACCAGCCGGTGCTGCATTCCGCCCCGATCGAAGTGGCGCCGATTTTGAACACCGCGTTGTTCGGCCAGGTCGGCAGCGTGATACTCACCAGCGCGACCCTGGCCGTGGGCGGCCATCTGGAATACTGCCGCGACCGGCTCGGAGCGGGGGCGGACTGCCGTCTGTTGTGCCTGGGGTCGCCCTTCGATCACGCCCGGCAGATGCGGCTCCATGTCGCGACGAACGCCCCGGATCCGAAAGACAAGGAGGCCTACGCCGAAGCCGTGGCGAAGGGCGTGCTGCGCTGGTCGCTGAAGACCCGCGGGCGGGCCTTTGCCTTGTTCACCAGCGCCGATCTGCTGCAGCGCACGGCGCGCGCGCTGCGGGAACCGCTGGAAGCGGCGGGCCTGGTCCTGCTGGCCCAGGGAGCGGGCCTGGGGCGGCGCGCCATGCTGGAGACTTTCCGGAAAAACGAAGGTTACGTGCTGTTCGGCCTGGACAGCTTCTGGATTGGCGTGGACGTGCGCGGCGACGCCCTCAGCAACGTGATCCTGACGCGGCTGCCATTCGCGGTGCCGGATCATCCCGTGGTGGCGGCCCGCCTGCAGCGGATCAAGGAAAAGGGCGGCGATCCCTTCCGGGAATATTCCCTGCCGGAGGCCGTGCTCAAGTTCCGCCAGGGGTTCGGACGGTTGATCCGGTCCCAAACGGATGAAGGCATCGTGGTGGTCCTGGATTCTCGCCTGCTGACCAAATGGTACGGGCGGGTGTTTCTGCGTTCGCTGCCGGAATGCCCGGTGGACACGTTCGAACTGTAGGCGCCGGGGCCCGGAAGAGGCGGCGGTCAGCGGATGCCGCCGTGGCGGTCGAGGAAGATGTTGAGGGATTGCACCGGGGCCTGGCGCGCCAGTTCGGCCTGCAGCGCCGCGATCTCTCCCTTCAGGCCCGAGAACACGTATTGGTAGCTCGCGATGCCTTCGCGCACCGAGGCGCTTTCCAGGCGGTGCCGCGCCAGCCGGGCCTGAAGCACGCTTTCAACCGCCGCCTGGCGTTCCGGCGCGGCATCCGCCGGCAGC
>CAZMOR010000084.1:0-6753 GCA_964567795.1 uncultured Verrucomicrobiota bacterium | reverse complement strand
AGACGCCGCTTCTCCGGTCGATGCAGGTCCTGAACACCCAGGCCCAGCGGCTGTTGCGGATCTTCGGCCACGGTGCGGCGGAGCGGGTGTATGCGACGGCGGGCTGCGAGCAGGAGTACTTCCTGGTGGACCGCAACTTTTTCTTTGCGCGGCCGGACCTGATCAGCGCCGGGCGTACCCTGTTCGGGGCCAAGCCGCCGAAGGGCCAGGAGATGGAAGACCAGTATTTCGGCGCGATTCCCGAGCGCGTGCTGGCCTTCATGCTGGAGGCCGAACGGGAGTTGTACAAGCTGGGCGTGCCGGTGAAGACGCGCCACAACGAAGTGGCGCCCGGCCAGTACGAACTGGCGCCGGTCTACGAAAACGCGAACGTCGCCGCCGACCACCAGTACCTGACGATGACGGTGCTGCAGCGCGTGGCGCAGAAGTACGGCATGGCGTGCCTGCTGCACGAGAAGCCGTTCGCCGGCATCAACGGTTCCGGCAAGCACCTGAACTGGTCGCTGGGGACGAAGAAGGCGAACCTGCTCGAGCCGGGCGACACGCCGCACAGCAACATGCAGTTCCTGGCGTTCTGCGCCGGCGTCATCCGCGCGGTCGACAAATACGCGCCGCTGCTGCGCGCCTCCGTGGCGCACGCGGGCAACGACCACCGCCTGGGCGCGAACGAAGCGCCGCCGGCGATCATCTCGATCTTCCTCGGCGACCAGCTGACGGAGGTCTTTGAAAACATCGCCAAGGGCGTGACGGGCAAGTCGAAGAAGCCAGGCACCCTGACGGTCGGCGTGGACACGCTGCCGCCGCTGCCGAAGGACGCGGGCGACCGCAACCGCACGAGCCCCTTTGCCTTCACGGGCAACAAGTTCGAGTTCCGCGCGGTGGGTTCCAGCCAGTCCGTGGCCGGCCCGCTGGTGATCCTCAACACGATCATGGCGGATTCGCTCGACTACATCGCCGGCGAGCTCGAAGCGGCGAAGGCCAAGACGCCCGAGGCGCTGGGCGCCGCGGTGCAGAAGGTGATCCAGAAGATCATGAAAGAGCATGGCCGGATCATCTTCAACGGCGACGGCTACACCGAGGCCTGGCAGAAGGAAGCCGCCAAGCGCGGGCTGCCCAACGCCCGCAACACGGCGGATGCGATTCCGGCCGCCGAAACGAAACAAAACGACGACGTGCTGGCGCGGTTCAACGTGCTGACGGTCCGCGAATTCCACAGCCGCAACGAGATCTACCTCGAGAAGTACGTCAAGGACGTGATGATCGAGGCGCGCCTGGCGTTTGAAATCGCCAAGACGAAGATCTTCCCGGCGGCGGTGGAATACCAGAACCGCCTGGCGAGCACCTCGCTGGCGCTGAAGTCGATGGGCAAGAAGCATTGCACCACGGTGCTGGACGAGCTCAACGACCTCGTGGCCGACCTCCAGACCCGGATCGAAGAACTGCGGAAGGCGATCGAGCACGAAGCTGCAGGCAGCGTGGCGGATCATGCGCGGCACTGCCGCGACACGATTTCGCCGGCGATGCTGGCGGTGCGCAAGGTTGCGGACCAGTTGGAAGGGATCGTGGCGGACGACCTGTGGCCGTTGCCGACCTACCAGGAAATGCTGTTCATCAAGTAATTCCGTTCATGGCCGCCGGCCGGGGCCCCGTTTTCCTCTTTGACGGGCGCCCCGGTGGGCGGCCCTTGCAAGCCGGGAGGCGCCATGCCGCCGAAAAAGAGTCCATTCGAATCCCCCGCCGACCGCCACACGCGCGAAATCGACCTGCTGGGCGAGATCAGCCGGCTGCTCGACCACAGCCTGGACCTGCGCGAAGTCGCCGGGCCCATGCTGGAGGCGCTGTCGGTGCACATGGACATGAAGTACGCGACGCTGACGCTGTTGAACCGGAAGACGGGCGAGATCCTGATCGAGGCTTCGCACGGGCTGTCGGCGCAGCAGGCGCAGCGCGGACGCTACAAGCTGGGCGAGGGCGTGACGGGGCAGGTGGCGCTGAGCGGCAAGCCCAGCGTGATTCCGCGGACGAGCGAATCGCCGCTGTTCCTGGACAAGACGCAGCGCGGCAAGCGGCCGGACACCTCGTTCATCTGCGTGCCGATCAAGGTGGAGCAGGAGGTGGCGGGGACGCTGAGTGCGGACCGGGCGTTCGACCCGGCGGCGGACCTGCAGCAGGACGTGCGGCTGCTGACGATCATCGCCTCGATGATCGCGCAGGCCGTGAAGCTGCGCCGGGCGCTGCAGGAGTCGCAGGACCGGCTGGCGGAGGAGAACGCGCGGCTGAAGGCCGAGTTGAAGGAGCGCTTTCGCCCCGCGAACATCGTGGGCAACTCCCACGAGATGCAGATGGTCTACGACCAGATCGCGCAAGTGTCGAAAAGCGCCGCGTCGGTGCTGATCGAAGGCGAGACGGGCACCGGCAAGGAGCTGGTGGCGCACGCGATCCACTACAACAGCAGCCGGGCGGACAAGCCGTTCATCAAGGCCCACTGCGCGGCGCTGCCGGAGAGCGTGATCGAAAGCGAGCTGTTCGGGCACGAAAAGGGCGCCTTCACGGGGGCCACGGGCGAGCGCAAGGGCCGGTTCGAGCTGGCCCACGGCGGCTCGCTGTTGCTGGACGAAATCGGCGATATTCCGCCGTCGATCCAGATCAAGCTGCTGCGGGTGCTGCAGGAGCGCGAATTCGAGCGCGTGGGGGGCACGAAGACCATCAAGGTGGACGTGCGGCTGATCACGGCCACGAACAAGGACCTGCAGGCCATGGTGCAGCAGGGCAAGTTCCGCGAGGATTTGTACTACCGGCTGCACGTGTTTCCGATCTATGTGCCGCCGCTGCGCAAGCGCAAGTCGGACATCGTGCTGCTGGCGGACTTCTTCTTGCAGAAATACGCGCAGGAGAACGGCAAGGACGTGCGGCGGCTGTCGAGCGCGGTGATCGACATGCTGATGAGCTACCACTGGCCCGGCAACGTGCGCGAGCTGGAGAACTGCATCGAGCGCGCGGTGCTGGTGGCGGAAGGCAACGTGATCCATCCGTACCACCTGCCGCCGACGCTGCAGACCGCCGAAGCCAGCGGCACGCCGGTGACCGGCAGCCTGAAGTCGCTCGTCGGCGCCTACGAGCGCGATTTGATCCGCGACGCGTTGAAATCGACGCGCGGCAACATCGCGTCGGCGGCGCGGGCGCTGGAGACTACGCCGCGGATCCTGGGCTACAAGATCAAGGGCTACCAGATCGATCCGCGCCCGTACGGCTGAGCCGCGGTTGAAATTCCCCGCGGCGTCGGCTAGGCTACCCGGCCGATAGGAGCCTGCGCATGGAACCGGGATTCAGCCGCAACGCCGCGAAGAAACCGCTGACGGACGAACAGCGCCGGCGGATCCTGGACGATCTGCGCCGCGAGACCGCGGCGCGCCAGCAGGGCTACCGCGAGCGGGCGCTGAAAATCCTGCCGCACGTCTGCGCCAGCTGCGGGCGTTCGTTCGCGGGGGCGCGGCTCAAGGAGCTGACGGTTCACCACAAGGACCACAACCACGACAACAATCCGCCGGACGGCAGTAACTGGGAGCTGCTGTGCCTCTACTGCCACGACCACGAGCACGAGAAAAACGCGCAGGCGGGCTACGGCGGCGGGCCGACGGAAACCACGACGGCGCCGACGACGCTGTTCAATCCGTTCGGCAAACTGGACGGCCTGGTGAAGCCGCCGCCCGCGCCCTAAACGCCGGGTTCAAGCAAGTTCCAATATTGTTTGTGCTATATCTGCGAGCGACAATATTGTTGTTCAGCGGAATGAAATATTCGAAATTGTTGATACTAAAAATATTTATATCTACTTGTTCAATAATCTGATATAAATATTTTCCGTCGAATCGTTTTACAACTTGGCACGGGCATTGCTTCTCTCCTCTGCAAAACCACACGCTGTGCCGCGGAGGTGCGGGACAGACCAACGAAAAGGAGCAGAAGCAATGAGAACATTCAGGAAACGAATGGCCCTGATGCTGGCCGTTCTGTGTTTGGCGGGCGGAACGGGGGCCACGGCCTGGGCCCAGGAGGCCGCCCCGGAGGCCGCGGCCGTGGTGCCGGCGGCCCCGCCGGCGATCGACACCGGCGACACGTCCTGGCTGCTGATCAGCAGCGCCCTGGTGCTGATGATGACGATTCCGGGCCTGGCGCTGTTCTACGGCGGCCTGGTCCGCAAGAAAAACGTCCTGTCGGTCCTGATGCAATGCTTCATGATCACCTGCCTGATCAGCGTCCAGTGGGTGCTGTGGGGCTACAGCCTGTCGTTCGGGCCGGACATCAAGAGTTTCATCGGCAGCCTGGACTGGGCGGGGCTGAAGGGCGTGGGTCTGGATCCCAATCCGGACTACGCCGCCACGGTGCCGCACCAGGCGTTCATGATCTTCCAGATGATGTTCGCGATCATCACGCCGGCGCTGATCATCGGCGCCTTCGCGGAACGCATGAAGTTCATTCCGTTCGTGGTATTCACGCTGCTGTGGGCCACGGTGGTCTATGATCCGGTCTGCCACTGGGTCTGGGGCGTGGGCGGCTTCATCCGCAAGATGGGGGCGCTGGATTTCGCGGGCGGCACAGTGGTGCACATCAACACCGGCATCGCGGCGCTGGTATGCGCGCTGGTGCTCGGGAAGCGCATGGGCTTTCCCAACAAGATGTCGCCGCCGCACAACCTGCCGTTTTCCGTGGTGGGCGCGAGCCTGCTGTGGGTGGGCTGGTTCGGGTTCAACGCCGGCAGCGCCCTGAGCGCGAACGGGCTGGCGACCAGCGCGTTCGTGGTGACCCACGTGGCCACCGCGATGGCCGGCCTGGCATGGTCCATCATGGACGTGGTCTTCAACAAGCGGCCGACGGTGCTGGGCATCATTTCGGGCGCGGTGGCGGGGCTGGTGGCGATCACCCCGGCCTCGGGCTTCGTGACGCCGGTCGGCGCGCTGTTCATCGGCGGCGGCGCGGGCGTGATCTGCTACCTCTCGGTGGCTTTCATGAAGTCGAAGTTCGGCTATGACGACGCGCTGGATGCGTTCGGCGTGCACGGCGTGGGCGGCTTCTGGGGCGCCATCGCGACGGGCCTGTGGGCGACGAAGGCCGTGAATCCGGCCGGCGCCGACGGGCTGTTCTACGGCAACCCGGCGCAGTTTGCGATCCAGCTCAAGGCGGCGCTGATCACCGTGGTCTACTCGCTGGTGGTGTCGTACGTCCTCCTGAAGCTCGTCAACCTGGTCCTGGGCCTGCGGGTGAGCGAACAGGAAGAACGGATCGGCCTCGACCTGAGCGACCACCGCGAAGCGGCCTATACCCTCCTCGATTAACGGAAAGGAAAACATCCCATGAAATACATCATTGCCATCCTGCAGCCCGACCGGCTGGACGAAGTGCTCGACCTGCTGACCGCCAAGCAAATCCACCTGGTGACGGTGACGAACGTGCTGGGTCGCGGCCGCCAGAAGGGCATCGGCGAGGTCTACCGCAGCCACAAGGAGGCGGGCAGCCTGCTGAAGAAGGTGAAGCTCGAAATCGCCGTGA
This sequence comes from uncultured Verrucomicrobiota bacterium, assembly GCA_964567795.1. Classification (GTDB taxonomy): domain Bacteria; phylum Verrucomicrobiota; class Kiritimatiellia; order CAIQIC01; family Lenti-01; genus Lenti-01. The sequence continues at coordinate 1,206 of CAZMOR010000084.1, read as the reverse complement.
ACGACGAATTCGTGAAGCCGACCATCGAGGCCATCGTGCAGGGCGGCCGCACCGGCCGCATTGGCGACGGCAAGATCTTCATCCTCGACCTGCAGGAATGCATCCGCATCCGGACGGGCGAGCTGGGATCATTCGCCATCGGCTGAACCCGGCGTGCTTGACACCTGACGGCGGACCGCGGAAACGCGGTCCGCCTTTTTGTCGTCTTGCGGCAGAACCGTTCCCCCCATGCGGGGGCTCGCGGCTCATGCCTCCAGGAGGCTCAAGCGGGCGGCGCGCCGGGCCGACTGAATCGGCAGCGCCTTGCCCGATGCTACCCTTTCCATTCTTTTCGCAAGGAGCTGATTTCTTCAATGAGCCGGTGGGTGGCCTCCAGCTGTTTCCGGGCGAGCTCGATGCCGGCTTTCTGCAATTCGACACTTTCGATCAAGCGGGGCGTCATTTCCTTTTGTCTTTTCGCGGAGTCCGACTGGATTTGATATGAGCGCCGCATGCGCAGAAGCAGCCAAACCATGATGGCGAGAAAAATGATCGTGGGCAAAAGGTGAATGATGTTTTCCGTGCTCATATTATCCTCCAGTGCGCGTCATGGTTCGGGGGATCCGGTGCCCGGCGGCGGGTCGCCTTTTCGTTGTTTCCGCCTGGTGATGGCGACGACCAGCAGACTGACGAGTCCGGCCATGCCGAGGGCCACGATCCCGAGGCCGGTGCAAAACACAGCCGGCAACCGTTCAATTCCACAGGGCTGGTATTGACAGACTAAACGTTGATCTGTGCCCGCAAGGGCCGGCGCTCCAGCGGCAACGCTGCAGTTGAAGGTGTAATAACCGGTTTCAAACGGCGGGAAGCAGGCCAACGGAACCATCCCGGCCTCATTTTCATCCTGCCAGACCGGCGGTTCGGAGGTTTTGTCATCCACAACGACCTTGCCCCGGGCATCCTGGATCTGCCAGTGGAAATCCAGAATGGCGAGCAGGGCAGATGGCGTAGTCGTGGTCAAGACATGGGCGGGAATAACGAGATGGATAGCTTGCCCGTGGCATTTATCCCAAGTCTGCCGAAATTCAGCGGCGTAGGAGCCCGGCGTTGAGAAGTCGACCGGCAGATCGAGCGGGCGCATGGCGGATTGCTGCTGGAATTCATGGCGAATGCGGGCCGCCGCGCGCAAATAGTGGATGCCCGCGACAACGAGGACCCCCGCCATGA
>CAZMOR010000083.1:0-3029 GCA_964567795.1 uncultured Verrucomicrobiota bacterium | reverse complement strand
TCGTTGCCCAGGCCGCCGTAGTAGTTGAAGCCGGAATCGAGGCCGCACAGATAGATGTGCCAGGCGCGTTCGACATCGTTGGGGCTGGTCGAGGAACCATCCCAGTCGTAGGGGCGGGCGATTTTCCAGGCATCGACCGCGCCCCCCTCGTCCTTGAGGATCTGTTCGGCGGTTTCGCACCAGTTGGCGCCGGCGATGACGGGCGCCCAGTCCCAGAATTTCAGCGCGAAGCCCGGGGTTTCGAGGTCAATCTGGGTGTTGGGATAGCAGGTGGCGCGGTTGGTCGAGGTCGGCGGATCCAACCCACTTGAGGAAATAGGGCGAGCCATAGCACATTTCCGGGAAGATCCAGGCGCCGTCTTCGACGTGGGAGGTGGTGGCGTTGCCGCCGTACTGGTTGACGAAATCCTGGATGGCGGTCGGGTTGTAGCCGGCACTTTCGCAGCCGCTGAAGAACGAAGGCGTGGATTCCATCCAAGAACTGTTGCCGCCGCCCCAGGCGTTGTCGCCGTCCGTGGCCGGCAGGACGATGGCCGGATTGTTCGCGTCGGTGGCAAACGGGGCGATGTAGCTGCTGATCATGCCGATTTCCGCGCCGGAATAGCCCGCCTTGTAGCTCTCCACGTCGTCGGAGGGGACGGCAATCATGACTTTTTCAACACCGCTCGAAGGGTTGACATATTTCACCTTGTGGAGCTGATACGCGTAGGGCGAGACGTTCCAGGCGCAGTTGCCGGGATTCGGGGAGTTGTACCACCAGCCGGTCGAAGGCGAAGGCCCCAGCAGATCGGCCCGGTTCGGCGGGCTGGAATTGATGTTGAAATTGCCGTCGGACGTGCCCTGGTCGAAATAGGTCGGACAGGTGCGCGAAAGATGGTGGCTGGCCACGATAACCCATTCGTAGCCCTCCTCGCGGAGGACATCGATCATTTCCTCGGTGAAGGCCATTTCCGTCGGGAAGAATCCCTTGGAGTGGTCGGAGAGATCGCTGTTCTTGTTCCACGCCTTCCACCAGACCTGCTTGAACGTGTCGATTTCCTTGCGGAAAACGGCCTTGGGCAGGACGGGGCAGAGGGCATGGTGGTAGGCGAAGCCGACCATGTCCATGCGGCGGCTGCCGCTGGGGGTGGTCCAGCCCATGGCTTCGCGATAGCCATCGTACCAGCTGGAGCCATAGCCCAGTTCGCCGGCATTGCCGAGGCTGCGGACGTTTTCAATCAGGGATCCGGAATAACTGATGGCATAGCCGGCGCTGGACGAAAGCGCCGCCAGCGAATTGCGGGGGCCGCTTTGATAGGCGGTCACGCGGTCGCCGGTGCCGAAGATGTCGGTCAGGTTGTTGTCGGGGTGTTGGGTGGTGGTGTCGTAGTACTGGGAGGATTTCTGATCGATGGAATCCTCGGCGAACTGCACGCGCGCGGTTTGGGAATCGCTGCCATTCCATTCGGGCCAGTAGATGGGCTGGTGGTTGTGCCAGAAACGGGAAACGCGCACGTTGGCTGCATGCGCCGTGGACCCGCAGCAGGCAATCAGGAGGGAGAGGGCCGCGCCCCGGAAGAGGGCCAGACGGAATTGGTGTGCTGTGTTCATTGTATGTAACCGTACCTTGCTCGGACCCGAAGTGCCACCCGGAGACACGCGCCTGCGGGAATGTATAATGAAACGCTATAATAAAACGCTCCACCCGACAACTGAATATTATCAAATCCTAATAAACCGTTTTACCGGCAGTAAAACAAAAGGGCCGGGAGGGTGACTCCCGGCCCGGAACGGCAGCTGGCCGTTATTTCTTCTTGTTGGCCTGGATGTAGGCCCGGGCGGCATCCACCTGGCCCGCGCTGCCCAGCAGCACGTTCTTGGCCGCGATGAATTTCGCGTATTCCGGCATGAACACTTTGCCGGGATCCCGCAGGTCGAACTTCTCGGGGTGGTCCCGGAAGAATTCGCGGTGCACCCGGCACCAGACCAGGCGGCCGTCGGTGTCGATGTTGATTTTCGTCACGCCGAGCTTGGCCGCGCCGAGGAACTGGCTGGCATCCACGCCCGAGGCGCCCTTCAGATTGCCGCCGGCGGCGTTGATACGGGCCACTTCGTCCTGCGGCACCGAGGAGGAGCCGTGCATGACGAGCGGGAAGCCGGGCAGGAGCTTCTGGATCTTCTCGAGGATGTCGAAGCGCAGCTTCTGGTCGCCCTTGAACTTGAAGGCCCCGTGGGAGGTGCCGATCGCGCAGGCGAGGCTGTCGCACCCGGTCGCCTTGACGAACTTGTAGGCTTCATCGGGCTGGGTATAGACGTGCTCGGCGGCCACGACGTCTTCTTCGATGCCCTTGAGCTGGCCGATCTCGGCTTCGACGACGATGCCCTTGGCGTGGGCGGCTTCGACGACGCGCTTGGTGATCTCGACGTTCTTCTCGAACGGCTCGGCGGAAGCATCGATCATCACGGACGAATAGCCCGACTTGATGCAGTCCATGCAGGTGGCTTCGTCGCCGTGGTCGAGGTGGATGGCGAAGACCGCTTCGGGGAAGATCTTGTCGGCCGTGTTCATCATGGCTTCCAGCATCAGCTTGTGGGTGTAGGAGCGGGCGCCCTTCGAGAGCTGGACGATGAAGGGGGCCTTGCTGTCCACGTTGCCCTTGAACAGGCCCATGGTCTGCTCGAGGTTGTTGATGTTGTAGGCGCCGATGGCGTATTTGCCGTAAGCGTGCGCGAATAGTTCCTTGGTGGTAACGATCATGGCGGGATTCCTTGGTTGGGATTATTTACAGGTATTGCATGTCGGCGTCGGTGTTGGTCGGCGCCGGCTGTTCGCCAGCCCCCTCGTCGGCGCCGGTTTCCTCTTCGTCGGCGGCGGCAACGGGACGCTGCAAATCGGTGAAACGCGCGGGCGTCAGCAGGCTGGACTGCCAGTCGCGGAAAAGGGTCTGCCCGCGGCGGGCCCGGATGGCCGAGGCGATTTCCGCCTGGTAGGAATCGAACGTGGCGGCATCGGCGGGGGTGCGGGCCTGGACATAGGCCACGAGCAGGCC
>CAZMOR010000082.1:0-1763 GCA_964567795.1 uncultured Verrucomicrobiota bacterium | reverse complement strand
TTCGATGGTCGCCTCGGTGGCGTAGACCGGCACGCGGTGGCCCGCCTGCGCCAGCAACGGCAGCCGGCCCGTGTGGTCCAGATGCGCATGGGTGATCAGCACGGCGTCGAGTTTGATCCGGGACGGCGGCTTCCAGCGGTTGAGCGTCTCGGCTTTCCGGCTGCCCTGGAACTGCCCGCAATCCACCAGGACGCGGGCCTTCCCGGTCTCGATGTAATAGGCCGAACCGGTGACTTCCCCGCCCGCGGCTCCCGCAACGTGGATTTTCATGCTTTTTCTCCTGTGGCCTGCGCCTTTACGGCGCGTGGTTTTCCGCCGGCGGGGTTTCCGCCGGGACCGCCGCTTGCGATGCGGCGGCGCCATCCTGCCAGCCGCCGCCCAGCGCCTTGTAGAGCTGGACGGTGGCGTTCAACAAGTCGTTGCGGGTCTGCACCGCGGTCAATTCGGCGCTGAACTGGTAGCGCTGGGCGTCCAGCACGTCGCTGTAGTCGGACACGCCGCCCTCGTAGCGCGCCTGGGACAGGTCGAGCCGCTTCGTCTCGGCCTGCAGCGTTTCCTCGTCCGCCGCCAGCTGCTGGCGGAGGTACTTGACGCTGGCCAGGGCGTCGGCGACCTCGCGGAACGCGGTCTGGATGGTTTTTTCGTAGTCGGCCAGCGCTTCCTTCTGCTGGGCCTCGGCAACGCGCACGTTGGCGCGGATCTTGCCGGCGTTGAAGATCGGCGCCGCCAGGTTGGGGCTGAAGCTCCAGGCTTTCGACAGGCCGGTGTCGAATAGGTCGCTGAGTTCGTCGCTCTGCAGGCCGAGCGCGCCGGTGAGCGAAATGGCCGGGAAATAGGCCGCGCGCGCCACGCCGATGTTCGCGTTGGCGGCGATGAGGCTCTGTTCGGCGGCCCGCACGTCGGGCCGGCGCAGCAGCAGGTCCGCAGGCAATCCCGCAGGCAGGTCTTCGGGCTGCCACTGTTCCGCCAGGCCCAGGCCGCGCGGAACGTCGCCCGGATAGCCGCCCAACAGTAGGTTCAGGGCATCTTCCGTCGTGGCGATCAGCCGCTGCAGGTTGGCGATGGAGGACTTGGTGGACGAAACCTGCGTCTGCGCCTGAACCACGTCGAGTTCGGAGACGATACCGCTGCCGTCGTCGAACTTGATTTTCGTCAGTTCCAGCATGTCCTGGCGCGAGGTCAGGGTGGAGTTGGCGATTTCAAGCTGGCGGTCGAGCGCGCGCAGGTTGAAGTAGGCCGAAGCGACGCCGGCCACCAGCCCAATTTCGATCGAGCGCTTGGCTTCCTCCGAGGCCAGGTACTGGGCGCGGGCGGCCTCGTTGAGCCGGCGGACGCGGCCCCAAACGTCGATTTCATACGACAGCGCGCCGAACACGTCGTACTGCTCCCCCTCCGCGCCCCGCAGCGGCGGGATGTTGCCCTTGCGGGCCTTGGAATAGGTTGCGGAGCCGTTGAGGGACGGCCAGTAGTCCGCCTGCTGGATGCGCAGGGCCGCCGCGGCCTGCTCGATGCGCGCCATGGCGCTGCGCACGTCCGGACTGTTGGAAAGCGCCGTGGCGATGAGGTGGTTCAGCACCGGATCGCGGTACAGGTCCGTGTAGGGCATGGCCGCCAGCGAATTTGTCGAAACGTCGCTGAAGCGCCAGGCGTCCGGCAGCGAGAGATCGGGCCGGTGGTAGTCCGGGCCGGTGGTGCAGCCGGCCAGCCCGGCGGCCAGCAGCAGGCCTGCGCAGAATCCGGCGGGGCGGAAATGACGGAGCATC
>CAZMOR010000081.1:0-1542 GCA_964567795.1 uncultured Verrucomicrobiota bacterium | reverse complement strand
GACATGCTCAAGGAAGGCATCGGCTACGCGGCGTCGCTGATCATCCTGGTTTCGCTGCTGATGACCAACGTGTTCCGGTTGCGGTTGATCAATGGGATCGGGTCGGTGCTGTTCGGGGCCTACGGCTGGCTGATCGGTTCGTGGCCGGTGTGCGTGATCAATCTGGTGATTGCTGGAATCGACGGCTGGTACCTGTTGCAGTCACTGCGGGTCAGTGCGTATTTCGACCTGGCGCCGGCGGCCAGCGTTGGACCGGAATATCTCAAGCGGTTTTTCCTGTTCCACGAGCGCGAACTGGAGAAGTACGCGCCGGGGCTGACGCTGGAGGATCTGCAGACCGCCTGCACGTGCCTGATTTTCCGCAACATGCTGCCGGTGGGCGTGTTCTCCTACCGCCAGAACGGGGCGGACGCGGACATCGTGATCGACTTCATGATTCCGGAATACCGCGACTTCAAGGCGGGGCGGTATCTGTACCGGACGAAGCGGATGTTTTTCAAGGAAAAGGGCATCAAGCGCTTCCGCGCGGTGGCGAAACATCCGTCGCAGCCGAAGTACTACCTGAAGAACGGCTTCACGCGCGAGAGCGGCGTGGCCGGCGGTTTCGTGAACGCGCTGTGAGGCGGCCGTGGCGACGGAGTTTCCGGTGCGGGGGGATGCGGCGCTGGTGCTCGAGGGCGGCGGCATGCGGGGGCAGTACGCGTCGGGGGTGATGGATTATTTCCTGCAGGCGGGCCTCCGGTTTCCGTATGTCATCGGCGTGTCGGCGGGCATCAGCAACGCGGCGTCCTATGTGGCAGGCCAGTTCGAGCGCAACCGGCGGATTTTCACGACGTTCGCGGGCGATCCGCGGTATTTCTCGTGGCGGAACTGGCTGCGGGAGGGGAATCCGTTCGGCATGGAGTTCATCTACCGCGAACTGCCGGACCACATTCCGTTTGATTTCGCGGCGTATGCGGCGGCGCCCGGGCGGTTCCGCATCGGCGCGACGGACTGCGCGACGGGGCAGGCGGTGTTTTTCGACAAGAGCGATGCGCCGCTGACCGAGGCGCTGCTGGCGAGCGCCTCGCTGCCGCTGGTGGGGCGAATGGCGCGGGTGAACGGCAAGTTGTACCTCGACGGCGGGATTGCCGACCCGATTCCGTTCCGGCAGGCGGCGGCCGACGGCTCTTCGCGGCGCGTAGTGGTGTTGACGCGCAACCGCGGCTTCCGCAAGCCGGCGCCCGGCGCGCTGGTGCGCGCGGCGATCCGGCTGAAGTACCGGCGGTTTCCGGCGCTGGCGGCGGCCGTGGCGCGCCAGCACGAAACCTACAACCGGGAGTTGGACGACCTGGAGGCGGAGGAGGCGGCCGGGCGGGTGCTGGTGATCCGGCCGTCGCGGCCACTGGTGGTGGGCCGCTATAGCCAGGACCGGGCGGAGCTCGAACGGCTCTACCAGAACGGCTTTGCGGACGCCGCGGCCCGCGCGGAGCAACTGCGCGGTTTTCTTTCGCCGTGAGGCCCGCTAGAGTGTCGGCATGAATTCGCAACCGGCAACGCCCT
>CAZMOR010000080.1:0-9507 GCA_964567795.1 uncultured Verrucomicrobiota bacterium | reverse complement strand
ATCCGGTCACGCGCGGCAGGGTGATGCTGTAGCTGTAGTCGGAGCCGTCCGGATCGGACAGGCCGTAGGGATTGAAGCCGGCGTCGCCGTTGCGCCCGTCCTTGCGCGCAACCGTCACTGTGCCGGCCTTCGTTCCGTTCTTATAAATCTCGATGGGCTGGACCTCCTGGGTCAGGCCCTCGCCCCAGGCCAGCGGCATCTCCGGATTGCGCCAGGAGAAGGCGTAGTATTTGCCGGGGGCGACATAAATCGGCGTATCGTCCAGGTTGCGCAGCTTGCCGCCGCTGACTTTCACCTCGAACGCGCCGTCATGGTACGAGTAGTTGAACAGGCGCGCACCCTCCGGGAAGACCGCATCCACGTCTTTCGACGGCCAGTACCCCAGGTAGTTCTTGGCCATCATGAAGAGCAGCGTCACGCCGTGGTCGTTAAGACCGCCGCCGGTGGCTTCGGGGTCGTAGCGCACCCACGAGGTGAAGTCCCACGCGCTCCAGCGGCTGCTCTGGTAGCCCCAGGCGAAATGGCGGTTGATGTCGAGCAGGTTCGGAATGTACGCCTGCGCGAACTCGCCCAGGAACGGGATTTCCGCCGGCTTCGGGAACCAGTCCGGCGAACCGCTCTGGTTGTAGCCGTCGCTGTACACGATCGGCAGGCCTTCGCGCTCCAGCAGGACGGCATGCGCTTGTTCGCGGTCCCCGCCCCAGAGATAGTTGTTGTCGTGGCTCATCACGTAGTGCATGGACTGCTGCGGATTGATCACCGCGTAGGAGGGATCATCCATGCCGGCGAGGTTGGCACCCACATTGCCCTTCACGGCATTCAGGAAATCGTCGTTCGCGATCCGCATGCCCGCATCCACGTAGTACATCTTCCACGGCGGATCGCCGAGGTGCTCGCCGTAGAGCAGCGCGTCGTCGCGCGGCTGCTGGTTGTCGAAGACCGTGTCGCGGTGGTTGTCCCAGTCGCTGAAGCCGCGCGAAATGTTGAACTGTTCCTGCACCTGGCCGCCATAGCCCCAGTTGTAGCCGTCCTTCGGGGCATCCATCTTGCCGAAGAAATACGCAGGCACGTGCTTCACGGCGTCGAGGCGGTAGCCGTCCACGCTGGCCTTGTCGGTGAACCACCGGATGGCGCGGAACAGCAGGCTGTTCACATCCTCCGCGACCGGGTTGCCCATGTCGTACTTGCTGTTGCCGTAGCCCCAGGCCGCCGTGCGGTGATCCGCCCGGCTGGGGTCGATGCCCGTGTCGGTGAAGGGCTCGCTCGCCTCGCCGACGTCATGTTGGCCGTTGCTGTTCGCATCGGTCCAGTCGAAGCGCCCGTTCGAATTCGTGTCCTGGAACGGCTCCTTGTTCGCGAACGTATAGACAGTGGAAGTGGTGCCGCCATGGACCACCTCGATCGGCAGGTCGGTGTCGAGATAGTATTCGGGATGGTTCGGATGCCGGACGCCCGACCACTTGGCGTAGTCGTCGTTTTCACTCCACCCGAAGCTGGTGTTGGGATTCTCCTGCGCGATGTCCTGGCCGAACGGATTGCGGTTCAGCACCTGCCATTCGTCCTTCCAATCCGGCCAGCCGTAGTTTTCATAGGTGGTGTCCGACGTGCGCTTGAGGTGGAAATCCTCCGGCACGAAGCCGTTGGCCTGCAGCGTGCCGGGGGCGCCCGACGACATCGGCCCGCCGTTATGTGCCATGACGTTGTCGAAATACACCCGCAGCCCGAAGCGGTGCGCCGTTTCGACCAGTTGCAGCAGTTCGGTCTCCGTCCCGTACTTGGTGGTGGTCGAGCCGTTCTGGTCCTTGGTGCCCAGATCGAAGCGGTCGTAGCAATCGAAGCCCACGGACAGGCCCCCGCCCGCCTTGAACGGCGGCGGCAGCCACAGCGCCGTGTAACCCGCCTCCGCCAGTTCGGGAATCCGGCGCGTCAACTCCGTCCAGCCGGTGTTGAAATACTGGAGGATCACCTCGCCGGCGAAGACCGGCCCTCCCGCCATGATCAACAGCCCGCAAACACCCGCCCGCCATTTCCGGAAGCCGCTCATACTGCACCCTGTTTGAATGTTAACACCTTTTTAGACCTGGCACCACTCCGCCAGCCGTAATCAACGGCTCACCCTGAACCGGAAGAACAACTTGTTGGTCTGCGTCATTCCCGACGGGTTCAGATTGTTGGTCATGGTCACCGGCGTCGGCGGATGGTTGGTCAGCAGGTCGCGCCAGCCGGTCTCCAGGTTGCTGGAACACTGCACGATCTGGGTGGCGTTGCTGCCCCCCTGCCAGACCAGCTGCAACGTGTTGCCGGCCATGGAAACCCGCTCGAAGCGCAGCAGGGAGCCGGGATTCCCCGGATTCGTGTCCGCCTGGTATTCCTGCAGGTTGGTGCGCCCGTCGAAATCCTTGTCGCCTGCCGCATCGTTGACGTTCGGGTTCAGGCCGTACGCCGTCTCCCAGTCGTCCGGCATGCCATCGCCGTCGCTGTCGACGGCGACGGAACACACAATCAGGACGGTGTCGCTGATCCATTCGCCCTCGGTCCCGGGAACGACCTGCAGGTCGGACAAATGGAAATACTGCCCGCCGACCTGGCTGCCGGAATCCATGCACCCGAATGAAATCCGCTTCAGCGAATCGTTGTTGGAGTTGTAGAACATGACGTTCGTGGCAATGAAATCGCCGGAGCTGCGCGACGTGATGGTCAACCAGGCGCTGGTGGACGACAGCAGGTCGAACTGGTAGTCCAGCCCGGCGGTGGTGGCCGGCAGCGCTACCGTGTTGTAGTTGGCGGCCATGATGCTGACCATGTTGGACATGTAGGGCGAATAACTCAACGACGCCAGCCAGTTGCCGTTCTCCGAAAACAAATCGATGAACTGGTACAGCCCCGTCCCGTGCTCCAGATCGAGCTTGAACCGAACCGAATCGCCCGCGACCAGGGAACTGCCCAGCAGGCGGTCGACGGATGAATACTGCCACTGCGCCGGATTGTTGAGCTGCCAGGCCTTGGGCCCCAGGACGCTCGAATCCGACACGGACAGGCTCACCGTGCTGGCATACAACTGCGTCCACGAGTTGAATCCCTGGCCGCCGTTGTCCCCGAGCTGCCATCCGTCCCCATACGCCGCATTGGTCGGGCTGTCGAAGGCGGGCGCGCCGTAGACGCGGGTCCCGATTGTGATCGCGTTGGTGCCGGGTTGCAGGGTGATGCCCGCCACCTGCCAGGCGGAAGTCGCCGTCAGCGTGCCGTGCTGGCCGGTCAGGACGTTGGTCCAGATCAGGTCACTGGCCTGTCCGCTCGATACCGCGCCTTGCAGCGTGATCGAAGCCGCCGGCCCGGCGGCATACCATTCGCAAACGGGATTGGTGATGACCACCGCATCCGCCGGGGCGCAGTTCTGGAAATACGTGTACCAGTATTCCGTCTTGCGCAGGTAGTCCGCCGTGCCCTGGTTGTCGTGGAAATAGATGTAGATCCACTGGGTTCCGGGCGGCGTGTAGTATTCCGCCTGCCAGATCCCGTTGCTGATTTCCGTCATCGGCAGGGCGTCCGCCACCGTGGCGTAGGTGTTGGCATCCACGATGTGCACGAAAAGGTTCGTCGCGTGTTCCAGCTGGCATTCCGCCACCTGCTCGTAGGTGATGGTCAGCGGCACGCAGCCCACGGGATTCTCCGGCGCCAGCGTCACCAGCCCGTCCTGCGGCGGACAATAGACGGAATAATTCCAGTCCTTCGCGTAGTTGTTGTCCCACACCAGGTTGTTCGTCGGACCCTTGTTGAAGACGAAATTGATCCAGTCGCAGCCGCGCGGCGGATCGTAGACCACCGCCCAGACGCCGGACAGGTCCTGGGTCATCGGCAGCGTCACCACGTCCTGCCAGCTGTCATGGCCGATGAACAGGTTGATGTTCGTGGCGCCGGCGAGCGGCCCCGTTGCGGGCCCGTAATGGACAGTGATGGGATCGCAGCCGTAGGGCTGGGAAGGATCCAGCCAGACGTTGCCGGTGTTGGTATGGCAGTCCTGCACGTTCACGTTCCAGTTGTTGTTGTAGTGCGTGTCTCACCCGCTCTGCCTGTTGTTGAAGCATACGTTCAGGCTGTACGCGGGATCGCGCAGGCTGTAGCTGCCGCTCCAGACCCCGTTGCCCTGGGAAGTCAACTTGATGTCGGGATCGACGATCAGCTCCCAGTTGTTCTGGCCAACATGGGCGAAAACCTGCGTGGCCGTCGCCAGCGGACCGTCCGCCGCCTGGTACGTGAACGTGACCTGGGAGCAGCCGGTCGGCTGCGCCGGCGTGAAATCCATCGTGGAATGGCAGCCCACGGCGACGTACCAGTCCTTGGAGAAATTGTTGTCCCACGTGGTGCCCGTGCCGTCGGTGAAAACGTAGTTCAGGCCGCGGGTGCCGCCCGGGAAATCGGAATAGGAGCAGATCCACACATTGGTGTCGTAGGGCGCGCGCGTCATGTTCGTGTAGAACGCGTTCTGCCAGCCGTCGTGCCCGATCAGCATGCGGATCTGCGCCGCCCCTTCCAGCGGGCCGCCCGCCGGATAATAGGTGAATGAAACGGGCTGGTCGCAGCCGTTGTTGGCCGGGCCGGCCGACACCGTGCCGCTGGTGCCCGGCGGCGTCTTGGAGAAGATCAGTGCCGAATAGCGGCCCATGTCGATGTTTGCGGCCGGCGGCGAACCGGCGGCCGTGACCGACACCGGCCCGATGTTGTTGAAATCGCTGTAATAATTGGTCTGGTCGCTGTTGAAATGCACATACCAGGTGCCCGCGGACGGGAATTGAATGCTGTAGTTGTGGTTGGTCCAGGCCGTGATGCCGAAGTTGGCGACCACCACCACGTCGTCGCCGCCCGCGTCCCAGCGCTTGTAGGCGATGACCTTGTTGTTGTTGTCGACGTGGTAGACGTCGCAATTCGAACCCAAAAGTCCCTGCGTGCCGCCCTTCAGGTTGCGCCGGGCGTGGATCAAGGCCTTGTAGGCGGCGATGTGCCCGCGGTGATACTCGCTCGTCGTCGCATCCCAGCGGTAGCCGGTATGGTCGGAGAACGACCAGTACTCCATCATTTCCTCGCCCTGGAAAACCATCGGAATGCCGGGCGAAGTCATGTAGATCGCGGCCGCCAGCAGCGACCGCTTGCGCGCCCAGAAGCTGGTCGGATCATTGGAATCGATCAGCTTGGCCAGGCGCGTGTTGCCGTTCAGGTCGCCGGCGGTGTCGTGCGATTCCACATAGAGCACCCGCCCCAGCCCGGCGCTGCTGCCGATCCAGCCGGCCAGGGCGTTCATGTCGCGGCTGGCATCGCTCGGGTCGGCCACCAGCGCACGCAGGTCTTCCATGAAATCCATGTCCCAGCGGCTGTCGAACCCCCACGTCGCGTCACCGTTCTCCTGGATGGAGATCACGTTCGTGTAGTTGTTGTGGATCCGGGCGTTGTATTCCTGCATCAGGCTGACGCCGTCGGCGTTGGCCGCCGTGCCGCTGCCGCTGTCGTAATAGCCGATGTGGAACGGCGAATCCGTGCGGAACCCGTCCACGTGGAACTGGTCGAGCCAGGCCGAATAGTTGTCCTTGATGTAGTCGCGGACTTCCGTCGCGGCGTAGTTCGGCCGGGTCGCGCCCCAGTCCGTGCAGCACAGGCCCGCGGTGTTGTAGTGGTAGATGCCGCCGTAGTTCACGTCCGGCGTGTAGCCGTCGAACTGCCAGGTCACCAGGTCGCTGGGACCCCAGTGGTTGTGAACCACGTCGAGAATGACCGCCAGTCCGCGGGTGTGGCAGGCGTCGACAAACTCCTGCAGCTTCCGCGAACCGCCGTAGGCGCTTTCCACGGAATACGGATCCGAAGGATTGTAGCCCCAGCTGTTGTCTCCGGGAAATTCCATGATGGGCATCAGCTCGATGGTGTTGACGCCCAGTTCCTGCAGGTGGTCGAGCTTGGACAGCGCCGTCTCGAACGTGCCTTGCGGCCACTGGGTCCACTGGGGGTTGAAGGTCCGGATGTGCAGGGCGTACACCACGGCGTCCTTGCGTTCCGGCCGCGTGAACGAATCCACGTCCCAGTCATAGGCGGCCGGATCAAACACGATGCTGTTGCCGGCCGAATTGACCACGCTCAGGCCGCGCGGATCGCGGCGCCACAGGCTGCCGTTCAGGACGTACTTGTATTCGGCGCCGGCGGCGGCGTTCGTGCAATCCGCCGACCAGTAGCCGTTGCCTTCGCTCGCCAGCGGATTGGTGGTCATGTTCCAGCCGTTGAACGTGCCGGCGACAGTCACGTTGCTCGCATGCGGCGCCCAGACCCGGAACGTCACGCCATGCACGGCGCCCGCCGTGTACGGGATCGCACCCACCCCGGAACGGCCCGATTGCGCCACCGCCGAATGCGCCAGCAGCAGCGCAAGGATGAAAAACACGGTGCAGGGGAAATGCCGGCGGCTCATGGAATGCTCCTGGTTGCTGGATCCAAGCGGATCGATTTGAAATCGCGGTGATGCGGAAGAAAATGGACCGGGAAATTTTCCGCGGACGCATGAAGCGTTTTTCTGGAACGTTCTACCTTTTGTCCCAGATTCACGCTGCTCGCGGTATTCATGAATCGCCCCGTGCGGATCGCTTACCTGCGGTTCCCTCGTCCCGTCGTCACCGGCCACCACCGGCTCGATCTCGGAATTTGCAGAAGGACAGCAAGGTTCATAAGTGTCATGAATATGGCATGAATGCCAAAATTTGTCAGTGATATAAATCACTGCCCGCCCATATCTGGATCGGCAGCCCCGTGCCGGGACGTCAAAATCGGCAGTCCAGTAAACGGTTTCCCCGCGCCCCGTTTTTTAAGATTGTGACTAGCCCGCAAACCTTGCATTCTAAAGAGGCATTGATCATCGTCCAACCCGGAGAAACGCATGTCCAAGCAAGCTGTCTGGATCACCCTGATCACCCTGGCCCTGGCCGCCACCGTTGCCCATGGCAAAAACCTGCGCGTTGGCGTGGATGCTAACTATTCCCTCGACATGGAGAAGGCGGGCACCGCCTGGACCTGGAACGGCAAGCCATCCGACCTGTTCGCCGGCATGGCCCGGCAGGGCGTGCGGGAATTCCGCGTGCGCCTCTGGATGAAGGACGACGGCGCCCACGGCCAGGCCTATGCCACCGAGGTCGTGAAGCGCGCCCTCGCCGGCGGTCTCAACCCCTACCTCGTGATCTTCCTCAGCGAGGACTGGTCCGACATGATGAAGCAGCCGCTGCCGGAATCCCTCAAGGGCCTCTCGCTCGAGGAGCGCGCCGCGGCCGTGAAAACCTACTCCCGCGACACCGTCGCGCATTTCCGCCGGATCGGCCTGAAAAGCCACTTCTACGAGATCGGCAACGAAATCGACTATGGTATCTGCGGCGAATATCCCAGCAAGGGCGCCAAGAAAAACCCTGCCGCCCTCTCCCGCAAGCTGTGGCCCGAGTCGGCCCTCCTCATCCGCGCCGCCCAGGAAGGCGTCCTCGCCGCCGATCCCAAGGCCCAATTCATGCTGCATATCGCCCATTGGTGGGATGCCGATTTCTGCGTGGCGTTCTTCCGCTTCATGCAGGACCACGGCGTTCAGCTCGATTTCGCGGGCCTGTCCTACTTCCCCTCCTCCAACATCGGCGGCTCGCTCGAAATGGAGCAGTTCGGCGCCACGGCCTCCAAGGTCGCCCGGGCCACCGGCCGGTCCGTCGTCGTGCCAGAAACCGCCTATCCCAGCACCGCGGACTTCAAGGGCCAGTTCTCGCGCTGGAAATACGAAGTGCCCGGCTATCCGCTCACGCCCGACGGCCAGCGCCGCTGGCTCGCGGATTTCCTGGCCTATTGCAGCCGGCATCCGGACATCGCCGCGGTGTATTACTGGAGCCCCGAATGGTGCGGCGAAGGCATGTGGAAAGCCTTCGCGCTCTTTGATCCCGACGGCCAGGCGCGCCCCGCCTGGGCGTCCTTCGCCAAGCGCGCCTGGGCCGGCCGCCGGCTGAAAGAACCGGTCTATTTCGAAGCCAGCTCCAACCGGCTCTACTCTGTGCCCGTCGAAGCGGCCAAGCGGCAGATGGTTCCGCTCGTGCTCCAACTGCGCGAGCAGACCGGCGGCGTGAACGTCGAACACATCGCGCTGCTCTCCAACACCGTCCTGAACGTCGACGGCTACCATGTGGACTTGAAGGGCGCGCTGAGCCAGAACCTCAACCTGATGCGCCTGCCGGGCACCTCCGGCGCCGTGCTGGGTGTGGATGAATTGACAACCGCCGCTGCGTTGGAAGCCATTGCGGCCTCCATCAACCCCCGGGAACAGCAGATGGTCTTGTTCCTGCGCGACGCCCCGACGCCGGAACTGGAAAAAGCCATCGCCGATCTCCAACGGAAGGGCATCGACGTCATCCAGCAGCCCCGCGCCGCCGACAAGCCGCTGAAGTTCGGCATGTGCGGCGCCTTCGCCCCACCGGAAGAGTAACCCCGTCAAACCGGCTCCCCCATGCGGGGAATCGCGGCTCAAGTCCTTGCTTATCCGCTGACATTATTGGACACGGCATGGACAATATGGGATTATCGACTCGAATTTGATCCGATTTTATACTCTAAAATGGGCTTTTCTGGCCTGAATTTTCCCCGATATATTAATATGTAATATATTGAATATTAGTATATTATATCATATATATTGACTCTTTCAACGGTCGGAGTAGCCTTATCTCTTCATGTAATCCAATTTCCGTGCCTTTGGCGGAAAAGGAGGCATGCATGAAAGAAAAATGGCTAGGGTTCTGCCGTTTTGTGGACAGCCTTCACCCCGTGCGCATGGTGGTGCTGGGCTATTTGGCTTATATTCTGGCCGGCTGGGTTCTCTTGGCCTTGCCGATCAGTTTCGGTGACCAGCCGGTTTCCTCCCTGGATGCCCTGTTCACGTCGGCTTCCGCCCTCTCCACCACCGGCTTGGTGACTGTCAGCACGGGCCATGGGTTCAGCCTGTTCGGCCAATTGGTCATCCTGGTCCTGATCCAGATCGGCGGCATCGGCTACATGACCTTCGGCTCCTTCGTGGTTCTGGCCCGCCGGGGCGACCTCTCCGCGCGGCGCGAGCAGATCGGCAAGGTGGTCTTCAGCATGCCGGAGGAATTCCGCATCACAAAATTCATCCGCAGCGTGATTCTGTTCACCGTCCTGGTGGAGACTGCCGGCGTGGCGGCGCTGTTCATCGTCTTCCGGCACCTGGGCCTCGGCCATCCCCTCTGGTCGGCGGTCTTCCATAGCATCTCGGCCTTCTGTACCGCCGGCTTCGGACTCTACGACACCAGCTTCGAAGCCCTGCGCGGCAACGTGGCCGTCAATGCCATCCTCGGCCTTCTCAGTTATCTCGGCGCCATCGGATTCATTGTCTTCGTGGACGCCTGGCGGCGCCTGATCGGCAAAACCGACCGCATCACCCTCACCAGCCGCATCATTCTCGTGACCACCGCCTGGGTGAGCCTGGCCGGCATCGTG
>CAZMOR010000079.1:0-19246 GCA_964567795.1 uncultured Verrucomicrobiota bacterium | reverse complement strand
GAACATGCACATCATGACGCGCGTAGGCGACAAGGTCATTGAAACGCTCGGCGCGGACGGCGAATTCATCCCGTGCCTGCACTCCGTCGGCGCGCCGCTACAGCCGGGGCAGAAGGATGACACCTGGCCGTGCGCCCCGATCGAGCAGAAGTACATCGCCCACTTCCCGGAAGAAAACCTGATCTGGTCCTACGGATCCGGATACGGCGGCAACGCCCTGCTGGGCAAGAAATGCCTGGCCTTGCGCATCGCCTCCACGATGGCCCGCCGCGAGGGCTGGATGGCCGAGCACATGCTCATCCTGCGCCTGACCAATCCGCAGGGCCGGCGCTTCCACATCGCCGCCGCCTTCCCGAGCGCCTGCGGTAAGACCAACCTCGCCATGCTCCAGCCCAACATCCCCGGCTGGAAGTGCGAATGCATCGGCGACGACATCGCCTGGATGAAGATCCGGCCCGACGGCCGCCTCCACGCCATCAACCCGGAAGCCGGCTTCTTCGGCGTCGCCCCCGGCACCAGCTTCAAGTCCAACCCGATGGCCATGGAAACGATCCAGAGCAACACCATCTTCACCAACACCGTCCTGACCGACGACGGCGATGTCTGGTGGGAGGACATGAACGTCGAGTGCCAGCACGGCATCGACTGGAAGGGCCAGGACTGGACCCCCGACAAGAAGGACGCCGCCGGCAAGCCGGTCAAGGGCGCCCATCCCAACGCGCGCTTCACCGCCCCGGCGCGGCAGTGCCCCGTCATCTGCCCGGACTGGGAAGACCCCAACGGCGTGCCGATCGACATCTTCATCTTCGGCGGCCGGCGCTCCAAGCTGGTGCCGCTCGTCACCCAGGCGTTCGGCTGGGACCACGGCGTGTACATGGGCGCCACGGCCGCCTCGGAAACCACCGCGGCCGCGCTCGATGTCAAGAGCGCCATCCGCCGCGACCCGATGGCCATGCTCCCGTTCTGCGGCTACCACATCGGCGACTACTGGCAGCACTGGTTCGACATGGGCGATCAGCTCGGCGCCAAGGCCCCGCAGATCTTCTACGTGAACTGGTTCCGCAAATCGCCGGACGGCAAATGGCTCTGGCCCGGGTTCCGCGACAACGCCCGCGTCCTCAAGTGGATGTGCGAACGCGTGGAAGGCAAGGTGGCCGGCGTCGAAACCCCCATCGGCTACATCCCGAAACCCGCCGACCTCGATGTCGGCGGCCTGGCGATCAGCAACGCCGAAATCGCGGAGCTCCTGCGCATCGACGTGGACGGCTGGAAGAGCGAAGTGCCGGAGATCGAGGCGTATCTCAACCAGGCCGGCGACCGCCTGCCCGCCCGCATGCAGGCGCAGCTCGCCGCGCTTAAAAAACGCGTCGGCCTGTAAGCCCCGCGGCCCGATCCGCGCGGAATCCGCAGTCCTTCGGTGGACTGCGGATTCTTTTTGCGGTAGATTCCCCTGCGAGTTTCCGGACCCATGAAAAAGAAAGTCACCATCCGCTATTTCGCTCTCGTCGGTGCGCGGCGCGGCACGCAAACCGAGCCCTACGAAACCGCAGCCGAAACCGCCCGCCAGCTCCTGCACGAAATCCAGGCGAACGGCCACTTCCCCCTCACCACCAACATCGTCAAGGCCGCCATCAACGACGAATTCGTCGAGTGGGACAACCCCATAAAAGACGGCGACCAGATCACCCTCCTCCCGCCCTTTTCCGGCGGCTGATTCGCCCCGGATCCCCAAGCCGCACGGCGGCCCCCCCTGCGGGGGCTCGCGGCTCATCGGTTTTCCACAGTGTGGAAAAAATGTTTCCACACTATGGAAAAATCCGGCCGTCTTTTCCACGCAATGGAAAACTTTTTTACGATTTTTCCACCCAATGGAAAACTGCGCCGTTGACCGGACCCACGCTTCGGGACTAGCATTGGGTGGTTGAGGAGGCGGCATGGCGGAGGATCGGCCGGGTTTGAATACATCTTTTCAGCATCCCCATTCCGGTCCTGGAAGCCCCGGCCCCGGCACCCATCAGCCCTTCGCCGCCACGCACTGGAGCCTCGTGCTCGCCGCCGGGCGCGACAGCACCCCCGCTGCCCGCGCGGCGCTGGAAAAACTCTGCCGCACCTACTGGCCCCCGCTTTACTCCTTCGCGCGCCGCAGCGGCCTGGCCCCCGCCGACGCCCAGGACCTGACCCAGGGCTTCTTTCTTCAACTCCTGGAACGGGATTTTCTCGCCGGCGTCGATCCCGCCAAGGGCAAGTTCCGGTCCTTCCTCCTGGCTTCCCTCAAACACTACCTGTCCAACGAGCGTGACCGCGCCCGCGCCCAGAAACGCGGCGGCGGCCGCGCGCCGGTCTCCATCGACGCGCAAGACGCCGAAGGCCGCTACCTCATCGAACCGGCCGATCCCATGACCCCCGAAAAACTCTACGAGCGCCGCTGGGCCCTGACCGTCATTGACCAGGCCCTCGCCCGCCTGCAGAACGAGTACGCGGCCTCCGGCCGCGGGGCGATTTTTGAAAAATTGAAGGGCGAATTGACCAGCACCGCGGCGCGGCCGCCGCACGCCGAAATCGGCCGGGAGCTAGGCCTCACCCCCGGTGCCGTCAAGGTCGCGGCCCACCGCCTGCGGCAGCGCTTCGGCGAAATGCTGCGCGCCGAGATCGCCGAAACCGTCGCCCGGCCGGAGGATATCGAGGAGGAAATCCAGCACCTGTTCCAGGCGTTGAGCTCCTAAAGCCGCGGAGGCCTGTAACCTTTGCCCCGGGTTTTCTTTTGTAGGGGGTGAAGGACGGATCAGGCCAAACCCGAGAGGAGCAACAGAACATGAATTTGGAAAGTAAATGCCCGCAATGCAACCAGCCGGTGGCGGCCGACGCCCCCGCCGGCCTGTGTCCCCGGTGCCTGCTCCAGCAGACGCTGGTGGCGCCGCCCGCCGGGACCGCCGTGCGCTATTTCGGCGATTACGAACTGGTCAAGGAGATCGCCCGCGGCGCCATGGGCGTGGTGTACAAGGCCCGGCAAGTCAGCCTCAACCGCTCCGTCGCCCTCAAGATGATCCTGGCCGGAAAACTGGCCACGCCCGAACTGGTCCAGCGGTTCCGCATCGAAGCGGAAGCCGCCGCGCACCTCGACCATCCGCACATCGTGCCGATCTACGAGGTGGGCGAGCATGACGGCATCCAGTACTTCAGCATGCGCCTGCTGGAAGGCGGCAACCTCGCCCAGCGCCTGGCCCGCCCGGGCAATGATTTCAAGGCCTGGGTCGCCTTGCTGGTTCCTCTGGTCCGGGCCGTGCATTACGCCCACCAGCGCGGCATCCTCCACCGCGATCTCAAGCCGGCGAACATCCTCCTGGACACCGAAGGCCGTGCCCAGGTCAGCGACTTCGGCCTCGCCAAGCTGCTGGAAAACAAAGCCGATGTGACCGTGAGCGGCGCCGTCATGGGCACGCCGGCCTACATGGCCCCCGAGCAGGCCGCCGGTGAAACCCGCCACCTCACCACCGCCGTCGATGTCTACGGCCTCGGGGCGATTCTCTACCACATGCTGACGGGCCACCCCCCCTTCGCCGAAGAGACGCCGCTGAAAACGATGAAGAAGGTGCTGGAGACGGAACCCGCGCGCCCGCGCGCCCTGAACCCGAAGGTGGACCGGGATCTGGAAACCATCTGCTTGAAATGCCTGGAAAAAGATCCTCGAAAACGGTACGGCTCGGCGGAGGCCCTGGCCGAGGACCTCGAGCGCTGGCTTGCGAACAAACCCATCCTGGCCCGGCCGATCGGACTTGGAGAACGGCTTGGGAAGTGGATGAAACGGCGGCCGGCCTTGGCGGCGCTGATCGCCCTCGCCTTGGCGGCATCCGTAGTCATGACTTCTGGCTCGCGCTGGTACAACGCCCGCCTGCAGCGCGAACAATCCCGCGCGGTGGAATTGCGCGCGCAGGCCCAGGCCGATCAAGGCATCCAGTTGCTCGCGGCGGGCAACGCCACCGGCCTGCTCCCGCTCCTGCAGGCCGGCCAGACAGATGGACTCAGTACCCAAACCCGGGAACGGTGGAACCAGCTTTGGGCCGCATGGTATGAACCCGCCCGCGGCCGGCTCTTGCAGGTGCTGGGCGGAAAAGACCCTGTCCGCTCATTTGCCATCAGCCCCGACGGCAAACGAATGGCCACCGCCTCCGAACAGCAAGTCGATTTTTGGGATGCGGAAACCGGCCAGCCCCAAGGCCGGCCGCTGGACATTCGAGAACGCATGAAAATGGATGAACTCCTTTTTCAACTCTATCCGGGCGACGGCGAAGACATGAAAAACATGCGGGATTTCATGGTGAAATTCGGACCGGGCACCAACTCACTCATCAACGAATTGATTTGGCGCCCGGACGGAAACGTGCTCGTCGGTTTGCAGGGCTTGATCCGGCAGGCCTGGAATCCGGACACGGCGCAACCGGTGGGGCTGCCCTTCTGCCCAGGGCCTTGCGACCCGGACGGACTGGTAATGATCGGGCGCTCGCCGGATGGATTCCGCCTGCAGGATGCCCTGTCCGGCAAGTGGCTCGGTCCGCCGGCACCGGATGCCCCGGTGGACTCCACGCTCATGGCCTTGAGCCGCGGCGGAAAGTGGCTGGCCATTGCCAAGCAGGCCAGTATTTCGCTCTGGGACATGACCACCGGACAACCTGTGGCCACGGCTCTAGCAAACAGTTCCGAAGGCCGGCAGCTTCTGTTCAGCCGGGACGGCACGCTCTTGGCGGCCCTGCTCCGAGGCGGAAACATCATGGTGTGGAATACCGCCACCGCAAAGCCTCTCGGCAGCCCCTTGCCGCGAACGCCCTTCCAGCAGGATTCGACCGACCAGTGGACCACCGGTCTCGCATTCAGCCCGGACAGCCGTCTGCTCGCATTCAATGCCCTCAATGGCGTCCACCTGTATCGAACCGATACCCTGGAGCCCATTGGCACACCTCTGACCGGCAAAGGCGAAATCCTGCAGGATGCCGCATTCAGTCCGGATGGCAACTGGCTGCTCACGGCCACCGCCGACGGACAACTCCAACTGTGGAATACCCGGAACCTCACCCCCTTTGGCCTCGCCTTTCCACATTCCGGCCCGATCACGAAAGTCCAGTTCACGCCCGATGGCCGGCGCCTGGCTACGCTGTCCCTGGATGGCTCGGTGCGGCTCTGGGCCGTCCCGGCACCGGCTACACAATCAATCAATCGTCGTTCCGGGGACCGGTTGCGCACCATCACATTCAGTTCCACGTCCGACTGCATGGCGATCAGCAGCCCCGAACATTCCCTGCAAATTCACTCGATGGCCACCGGTGAGCCGCTGGGCCGCCCGCTGCCGCTCAATCCCAAGGAATGGGTCATGGCCTTAAGCCCGGATGGCCGTACCGTGGTCACGGTGGAAGACCACCGGTTTGTCCGCCTGTGGAATCGCCTGACGGGGCAAATCTTCGGCCAGTTGCCCGAAACAAACCTCCTGACTCACGCGGCGGCTTTCAGCCCGGATGGCAAACATCTGGTCACGCAGAATCTCGGCGACAGCCAGACGAATTCCATCCTCCTGGTTTGGGATCTGGACCGGCTCCAACCCGGCGGACCACCCATCTATACCCCCTTGGGAAACGATCTGCGCTACAACTCGGATGGCCGTCTGATTCTGCTCAACAGTTCGTATGGCTGGTTGGCGTTCGATGCCGCTTCGGGAAAACTCTGCCATGGCAATAACAAGGGCCCCGAGCAACCCGGCTATCCCGCTGTCAGCGTCAATGGACGCTTTATGGCCATGACACCGCCCGATTCCCGATCCATGCAAGTCCTGGATCTCGAGCGCGACCGCTATGTGGGGCCGTCCCTGATTCCCGCCGGCAAACCATACATCTCGCAAATCGCTGTTTCCGCGGACGGCAGAACCGCTGCAACCGGTTTCACGGATGGCACGACTCTGCTGTGGGATGTGGCCAGCGGACGCCAGATGGGGAAACCGCTACCGGTTTCCGGTAACATGGAGTTCAGCCCGGACGACCGTTTTCTGGTCGTGGGAAACAACAAGGCCAGTCTCTGGCAGGTGTCCAGTCAAGCCCCTATGTACCTGCCGGCCGTGAAATATTGGATGAACTTCAGTCCGGATGGCGGTTGGTTGCAACTCCGTCCAGAAATCTGCGACATGCTCTGGCGCGTGCCCCGGCCCCCGGCCGATACCCGGGAAATGGCCCTCCGGACTTGGGTGGCGCTCGGCGCCCGGCTGGATGCCAACGGCATCGTCAAACCCATTCCTGGTCCGGAATGGCAAAGCTTGCGCGCCCAGTTGCCGCCGGATCCTGCCCCGGTTCAGCCCGAGTGGATCCTGGCGCCGGCGCCTTGACCGGCTTGAGCCGCGAGCCCCCGCAGGGGGGAAGCGGGGCCGGGACGCCCTACTTCCAGGTCAGCACGCAGTTGGTGAAGTAATTTCCCGCGGTAACCTTGAGGTAGGCGGGCTGGATTTCCGGCACCGTGAACTGCTGCATTGAATTCGTCGCGCTGGGAGCGATCGCAATCGGCTTGCCCGCCACGATCGGCGTCAACGTTTTCTCGCACGGCACGACAAAGATATTCAGGTTTTGGCTGGTCAGATTCTTGACGGTGAACCGCACCCAGAATTCGTTGTTGGTCAGCGTATCGGTTTCGGTCTTGAGGATTTCGAACGTCGCCGGCGTGGTCGCCACCGGCACCACCAGCGCCGCCACCAGCGCCGCCCGGTTTGAGGCCGCGATCTCCCGCTGGTAGTTCCGGGCCGCGATCGGATCGAAATTGTATTTCTTCTGCAGTTCCTCGGGCAGCACGATGAACCACAGCTTGCTCACGCCACCGTCATGGCGGATCGTCAGGCCGTCCGGTTCGGCGCGGACCACCTCGATGTGGCGGAAGATCTGCCCGGAGGTGGTCACCAGGTCGTTCGCGCCCGGGGCCGGATCGGGCACCGGCGTGGCGGTCCGGTATTGTTCCACCTGCTCCGGCGTCAGCGCCGAAAAATGAATGGTGCTCATGCCGGTGTCATGCGCGATCAGGATGGAATCCTCAAAAACCTGTTTGAGCGCGACGTTCCGGTAGATCTGGCCGGTCACCGTTTGCAGGTCGCCGGGCCCGGCCGGGGCCTCCTTTTCGCCGGCGGTCGTTTCTACCGGCAATGGATACAGCGAGCGCGATTTGTAGTAGCTGCGCAATTCGGGCATGACCTCCCGGAAAAAGACCTGCGTGGTGCCGCCGTCATAGCGGATGTACAAGCCCTGCCGGTCGAACTGCTGCACGACGATGTTGCTGTAGGTCTGCCCCCCCAGCGTCTTCAAGTCCTCGCCGCCTGCCCCCGCCGTCCAGATCCCGCCCAGGCACAGGATCGCGGCCCACGTTTTCATGCCCACGGTCTTCATGCGCGGAACACTCTAGCCGTTCTGCCCCGCCGTGGGAAGCCCCCGCGGCGCCGGAAAGCAAAAAAATCCCGGCGGGGCGACCCCCCCGCCGGGACGACGGCGCCGAACCGGCGGCCGCCTAGGCCTTGCCGGACTCCGTGGCGATGAACAGGTGCCGGTTCAGCGCGTTGACGTAGGCCTTGGCCGACGCCATCACGATGTCGATGTCCGACCCCTTGGCGGCCACGAGGTCGTCGCCGAACTTGACCTGCACGGACGCCTCGCCCAGCGCATCCTCGCCGTGCGTCACCGCCTGCATCGCGAACGACTTGAGCTCGCCCTTGACGCCGGTGATGCGCTCGATGGCCTTCAGCGCCGCCTCGACCGGGCCCGCGCCCGTCGCGGAATCCTGCATGGTCCGGCCGTCCTTCTCGATCTGCACCGTTGCCGTCGGAATCGTCTGGTTCCCCGCCGACACCTGCAGGCGCTTGATGGCGTAGACCTTCGGAATGTCCGAGATGAACTCGCGCAGCAGCTCGATGATGTCGTCGTCGTAGACGACCTTCTTCTTGTCCGCCAGCGCGATGAACGCGTCGTAGATGCCCTGCAGCTGCGCGGCATCCACCTGGATGCCCATGCGCTTGAGGTGGGCCGAGAAACCCGCCCGGCCGCTGTGCTTGCCCAGCACCAGGTCGGTGCCCGTCACCACGCCCACGTCCTCGGGCCGCATGATCTCGTAGGTCTCGCGGTGCTTCAGCATGCCGTCCTGGTGGATGCCCGACTCGTGCGCAAAGGCGTTCGCGCCCACGATGGCCTTGTTCCGCTGCACCATCATGCCCGTCAGCTGGCTCACCAGCCGGCTCGTGGCGAACAGCTCCTGCGTCCGCACGCGCGACTGCAGGCCGTAGTGGTCGTTGCGCACCTTCAGCGCCATCACCAGTTCCTCCAGCGAGCAGTTGCCCGCGCGCTCGCCGATGCCGTTGATGGTGCATTCGACCCCCCGGGCGCCGCATTCGATGGCCGCCAGCGAGTTGGCCACCGCCAGCCCCAGGTCGTTGTGGCAGTGGACGTGCACCACGACCTCCTGCAGCTCCGGCACGTTCTGGTGCAGATAGGTCAGCAGCTTCCGGAACTCCTGCGGCACCGTAAACCCGACCGTGTCCGGAATGTTGACCGTCGTGGCGCCGGCGGCGATCACCGCGCGCACCACCTCCGCCAGGAACTCCGGCTCCGTCCGCGAGGCGTCCTCGGGGCTGAACTGCACGTCCTTGCAGAACTTCCGGGCATAGGCCACGCCCTCGACCGCCTGGCGGATGATCTCGTCCTTCGCCTTCTTCAGCTTGAATTCGCGGTGGATCGCGCTCGTCGCGAGGAAGACGTGGATCCGCGCGCGGTCGCCCGCGGGCTTCAGCGCTTCCGCGCACTTCTCGATGTCGCCCTTCACGCAGCGCGCCAGCCCCGCAATGCGGCATTTCTTGATTTCACTGGCGACCTTCTTCACCGCCTCGAAATCGCCCGGCGACGCCGCCGGGAAGCCCGCCTCGATGATGTCCACGTTCAGCTTCTCGAGCTGCCGCGCCACCTGCAGCTTCTCGTGCAGGCCCATGCTCGCCCCGGGGCATTGTTCCCCGTCGCGCAGCGTCGTGTCGAAAATAATCACATGATCCGGTTTCTTCATATCCCTGGTTCCTCTTCTGGGGTCGTTCTCGTCTGCCGCGGGCCAAAAAAATGCCCGCCAAGTTTCATCTTTGGCGGGCTTTCCGGAAATCGCAGCGGCTCCGGTCGATCATCCAACGCAACACCCGTCGCCCGCCGTGGCACGGATGTCGCCGCGCAACGCGAGAAGCAGGCCCTGGATGTACCGCATCGTCATACGCGGGAAAATAAACCATGCCGCCGGAGGCCTGTCAAGGGCGGCGGCCGGAAATCGTCGGGCTCACTCCGGCGCCGTGCGCAGGCGCGGATCCAGCGCGTCGCGCAGGCGGTCGCCCAGCAGGTTGAACGCCAGCACCACCGCGAAGATCGCGGCGGTCACCGCCGCCAGTTCCCACCACATGCCCTGCCACAGCCGCAGCCGCGCCGAGGCGATCATCGTGCCCCAGCTCGGTTGGCCCTGCGCGCCGAGGCCCAGGAAGCTCAGGAACACCTCCGTGCCGATCGCCGCCGGGAACCGCAGCGTGAACGACACCAGCGCCACATGGATCACGTTCGGCAGGATGTGCCGGAACAGGATCCGCCCGTGCGAAAATCCCAGCGCGCGCGCCGCCCGCACGTAGCCGCGCTCCTTCTGCCGCAGCACCTCCGCGCGGACCAGGCGGCACACCCCCACCCACGTCGTCAATCCGATGGCCAGGAACACGCCCAGCAGGCCCTTGCCCACCACCATCGCGATCGCCAGCACGAACAGCAGCCCCGGAATCGCGGCGAAGGTCGTCGACAGCCACACCACCGCGTCGTCCGTCCGCCGCCCGAAGTAGCCGCCAAGGCAACCCAGCAGCACGCCGATGGGAATCGCGATCAGCGACGACACCACGCCGACCTCGAACGCGATGCGCGCGCCCTGCGCCAGCCGCAGGCCCACGTCGCGGCCGAGTCCGTCCGTGCCCAGCCAGTGCGCCGCGCACGGCGCGCGATACCGCGCGGCCAGGTCCTGCACCTGCCAGGGCGGAGTCGCATCGCGCCAGGCGTACCAGCCGTTGGCGAGCTCGCCCGCCAGCGCCACGAGGAAGAACGCCGCCAATACCGCCAGGCACGCGCGCGCCGCCCGGCTGGCCCACACCCGCCGCCACGCCTCGCGCCCGAACGACACGCCGGCCGGCGCCGCTTCCGCCACCGCGATGTCCAGCGCCGGACTCATGCCAGTTTCACCCGCGGATCCACCCACGCCAGGGCCACGTCGGCCAGGATGTTCGCGGCCGTGAACAGCAGCGCCCCCACCAGCACCACGGCGCGCACCACGTCGACATCCGCCGAATGGATCGCGTTCAGGCTCAGGTAGCCCAGCCCCGGAATCCCGAAGAAACTTTCGAGCAGCAGGCTGCCCGTGTAGAGATAGGGCAGCGCCAGCGCCACGTTGGTGATGACCGGCCCCAGCGCGTTCTTCAGCACGTGCTTGAACAAAACCTTTTCCGCGCCCAGGCCCTTGGCAAAAGCCGTGCGCACGTAATCCTTGTGCATCTCTTCGAGCAGGATCGTGCGGTAGAAGCGCACGTTCACCCCCAACCCCGTCGCCGCGCCGATCAGCACCGGCAGCAGCAGGTTCTTCCAGGACTCAAAGCCCCACACCGGGAACCAGCCCAGCCGGTACGCCAGCACGAACTGGCCGAACACGATCCAGACCAGGTAGTTCACGCTCATCAGCGCCACGCACACCGCCACGAGGCTCCGGTCCAGCCACGATCCGCGCCGGTACGCGCACAGCAGCGCCAGCGCCAGGCTGACCGTCAACTCCACGACCAGGATCGGCACCGTCAGCGCCAGGCTGGGCCCGATGCCCGCCCGCAGCAGCCGGCCCACCGGCTGGTTCAGGCTGGTGCTCGTGCCGAAATCCAGCCGCAGCACCCGCCGCACGTATTCGGTCAACTGGCTGTCGAAAAAGTTCCGCGTGGCCTTCTCCAGCCGCACGCGCCGGATCTCCGCCGGACCGTCCGTCGCCCGGAATTCCGGTTTTTCCACGCCGTGGAAAACTTTTTTCCACACCGTGGAAAACTTTTTTCCAGCCTGTGGAAAACCGGCGCCGCGCCCTTCGACCGTCAGCCGCCAGGTCCCGTCGTCCGGCAGCGGAAACGCCAACGGCAGCGCCAGTGTCTGGCCGGCCTCCAGCCGCAGCCAGCCGCGCTCCCCGGCCTGCCATTGCGCGCGCACGCTGGGCGGCGCCGTTTCAAAATCCACGGCGTCCAGCGCGCGGGTCTTCGTCCAGTTGCCGCACACGAGCGGTTTGGCGTAGCCCCGGGCCGCGTCGAATTCCTCCAGCGCACGCGCCCCGGCATTCTGCCCGAGCACCAGCGCCGCGGGACTGCCCCCCACCACGTTGAACAGCACGAACGTGACCAGCACGACTCCGGCCACCGTCGGAATCGCCTGCCACAACCGCCTGGCTACATAGCGCCACATGCCCGGCAGTATGCCATCCTCCCGCGCCCGGCCAATCCCAAACCGCGCGGGTCTAGGTGGGCCGGGCCCACAAATCGAGCAACTGCTCGGCCAGGGTGTCGAGGTCGGCGTCGGAGGTGTCGAGCTGGTACGCCACCTTTGCGTAATACGGCGCGCGCGCGGCCAGCAGCTCGCGGATTTTGGCGCCGGGGTCGGCCACCGCCAGCAGCGGCCGCTTCTTCGAACGCGCGGTCCGTTCCTGGATGACCTCGGGCCGCGCCGTCAGGCAGACCAGCACGCCGTTCGTCCCCAAGGCCTGCAGGTTCTGCTCGCGCAGCACCACCCCGCCGCCGCACGAAATCACGGCCCCGTCCTTCCGGCCCCATTCCTCCGCCAGCGCCGTCTCCCGGTCGCGGAACGCCGCCTCCCCCTCCTCCGCGAAAATCTGCGCAATGGGTTTGCCTGTGCGCCGTTCCAGTTCGGCGTCCATCTCCAGGAAGGTCGTGCCCGTCAGGGCGGCCACGCGCCGGCCCAGGGCGCTCTTGCCCGTCCCCATGAAGCCCAGCAAGACCAGATTTCCGCGCCTGCCCATCCGGTGGCCGCCGCCGGTCTCCCGGCTATTGAATCACCAGCCGCGTGGTCTTGACCAGGGCTTTCCACAATTTCTCGGGCGTATCGGCCTCGAGCAGCTTGTCGCGGTTCTCCTGTTTCTGGAACACCTGCGCCAGGCCGGACAGCAGCTTCAGATAGAACGCGCTGGCCGCCGTGGGAATCACCATGAAAAACACAATGCGCGTGCTGGCCTTGCCGGCCGGATCGAACTTGATGCCCTTGGACGTGATGCCCAGCGCCAGCGTCAACGCGCCGCCTTCCACGCTGCGCACATGCGGAAACGCCAGGCCGTTCTCCACCGCCGTCGAGATGATCGCCTCGCGCTTCAGGGCGGACTCCACCAGCTTGGCCGAGTCGTCCACGAAACCTTCATCCGCCAGCTTTTGGCACATCTCGGCCAGCACGGCATCGCGGTCCGCGCCTTTCAGCGCGGGCATCATCAGGGTTTCGGCGGAGAACCGCTCGATGCCGACCTTGGGCGGATCGCTGCGGCGGGGCGCCTTGCGGGTGTTGCGGGCGCCGGAAGCCCGGTGGAACAGCAGCCGCGCGCAGGACGGACAATGATAGATGCGCTCGGCGGCATGCACCTGGTGCACCAGCGACACCGGCAGCGTCATCCCGCAGGCGGTGCAGACGCCGTTGACCACCGGCACGATGGCCAGCGGGCTTTTCTGCAGCAGGCGCGTGAATTGCAGGCTGACATCCGCAGGCAGCTCCTTCTTCAGCGAGGCGATCGAGGCATCCAGCTGGTCCAGCTGGGCGCCGGGCATGCCCGCCTCCTGCTGGGCGCGGGCGACGACGAGTTCCTGAAGCTGGACGAGAAGATTAATGGTCGGTTGCATGGAGTTCCTGACGTGACTATAGGCCTTGAAATGTTCGGTCATCCGTTTTACACGCCGAAAACGGGTTTGTAAAGCAGATAGGAGGGGGTCAGCGCCGCGCCAGCCACGCGCGGCGCTCCGCCGGCGCGAATTTTTCGATGGCGTAGCGCAGCATGGTGCGCGGCATGTGCGGAGCATGTTGGTGCAGAAAATCCCGCAGCGCGGCGGCATCCCGTTTGCCCGCTTCGCGCAGCATCCAGCCCGCCGCCTTGTGCATCAAATCCTCGGGTTCGCGCAGGAATCCCGCCGCCAGCCGGAAGGTGTTTTCCAGGTTCCCCTGCCGGATGTGCTCCAGCGTCGCCACCATGGCGATCCGCCGCTCCCAGAGATTCCGCGATCGCGCCAGCCGCGCCAGCACCTTCCAACCCCCGCCCGGCGGCAGATGCCGCCCGACCACGCCCGGCGCGCTGGCATCCACCAAATCCCAGTTGTTGATGCGCGCGGTGTGCGCCAGGTAGAAATCGAAAATCTCCGCCCGTTGCGCCGCCGCCGCCCGCGCGTAGTCGCGCGCCAGCGCGGCGACCGCAAAGAATCGCAACTCATGCACCGGCGAATCCAGCAGTTCGGCGACCGTCGGCAGCGGAACCGGTCCTTGCCGCGCCAGCACGGCCCGCACCTGCGGCACCTTCAAGCCCCAGAAGACATCCCCCGCGCCGTATTCGCCCGGACCCGTCTTAAAAAAACGGCGCAGGACAGAAGCCTGCGCCGCATCGCGCTGCCGGTACAGTTCCCGGCGGATGGCCCCGGCGGCCGGGGCGCTCGTTGCCGGTCTCCGGGACGCACCCATGCCGCCGCTCCCGGCCGGAGATTACGGCCAGGTGACCATGGAAATATTGCTGCGTTCCTTCACGTTGCGCAGGCTGCCGCCGCGCGCCAGGCCGCTGACCATGATGCCGAACCGTTCGCCGCTGTGCGGCCGCCAGGAGGACAGCGGCTGGACCTTGAAGTGATCGCCCTTGCCATCCGTCTGGGACAGCACCGACGTCGGCTTGGTGGTCTGCCCCACCTTGAGCCATTCAAAGGTCGCGGCATACCACTTGCCGTTGATGTTGACGATGGCCCATGGATTCGCATTCACGCCGTCCACCCCGGGCCAGACCCGCGCCTTGCTGTAGGGCATGTTGATGGTGCCGCCCTTGACGCTCGCATGCAGGCTGGCGGTTTCCGCCCAGCCCGACACATCCGTGTTCAGCCACTTGATCGAGCCCGTGATCTCCGCCGGCCACTGGCTGCTCGGGGTGTTGGTCGAGCTCGTCGTGGAACCATCATCGCTGCTCGACGAATCGCTGGAACTCGAAGTATCCGAAGTCGCATCGCTGCTCGACGTATCCGTCGTGGTCCCGTCCGTCGGGGTGGTATCCGCCGTCACGCCCTGCAGTTCCGCCAGGGACACCGTGCCCTGGTTGTCCATGGTGGCGGTTTCACACCCGGCCACCAGCGCCGCGGCCACCAGCGCGATCCACGCCATTTTCATCCACGTTTCCATCGTCTTCATGGGCTTTTCTCCATCACTCTTCATGAGCCTATTGGGCTGTAGATACTTCACGTCGTGGATTAACACAACTATAATTTTTCAAATATTCATCAATACCGCAGATGCCCCATGCGCCGCTGGCGCTGGCACTCAGGCAAACATCGGCGTCAGCATCGCGGGATTCCGCAGGTCCAGTTCAAACACGCGGTTCAATTCGCGCCAGACCGGCCCCGGCTTCCCGGCCCCCACGGGGCGGCCCGCAAACTGCGTCACCGCCGTCACGTGCGGCGTGGTGCCGAACACCAGCATTTCCGCCGCCTGCTCCAGTTCCGCGCGCGGCACGTCCGCCTCTTCCACGCCGGCCAGCACGCCCGCCGGCACCAGTTTCTCCCGCGCCAGGTCCAGCACCCGCAGCATGGTCGTCCCCAGCAGGATGTGCTCCGGCTTCGGCACCCGCAGCACGCGGTCTTTTGTCACGATGCCGAAGTTCTCCGTCGGCAGTTCGGTCATGTGGCCGTTGGCATCGAAGCCCAGCATGAAATCCACCCCCGCATCCACCGCCTGCTTTTTCATCAGCACGTTCGGCAGGTAGTTCACGCTCTTCACCTGCGCAAAGAAGCCGCCCTTCACCGGCACGCCGCTGACCCCCACCTTCGCACCTTCCGGATGCGCCTCCATGAACGGCGGCGGCAGGCGGATCGCCAGCACCATCAGCAGCGGCTCGGGACATTCATAGGGATTCGCCGAATGCCCGCCCGGGCCGCGCGACACGAACACGCGCACCAGCGCATCGCGCCGCCCGCCCGCCCGCAGCACGTCGCCCGTGATCCGCCGGATGTCCGCGCGGGTCCACGGAATCTTCAGCGCGATGGTCTTCGCGCCGCCCTCCAGTCGCGCCAGGTGCGCATCGAGGTTGTAAACCGCCCCGTCCACGCATTTGAACGTCTCGAACAGCCCGTCGCCCCGGTGCACCATGTGGTCGTCCACCGGCACCACCATCAGGTTGGGATCCGTCGTGATCGCGTCCCACCAGCTCGAATACATGGCGTAATAGCCCGCGTGGTAGGCCGGCCGGTTGGTCCGGCAGAAATCCGCAAAATCCCGGGGTCCGAAATCCGTCTTCATGGTCCTGTCCATCCTGGAATCATTTCCGCTTGTGCGCCGGCGGCAGGCCGAGTTCCTCGCGGTACTTGGCCACCGTCCGCCGCGCCACCTTCAGCCCCTGCTCCGCCAGCTTCGCCGTGATGGCCTGGTCGGAGAGCGGCTTGCGCACGTCTTCGTGCGCGATCACCTTCGCCACGGCTTCCTTGACCGCTTCCGTCGAGATCGCCCCGCCATCCGCGGTCTGCAGCCCGGCCGTGAAAAAGAACTTCAATTCGAACACGCCCTGCGGCGTGCGCACGTATTTCCCCGACACCGCCCGCCCCACCGTGGTTTCATGCACGCCCAGTTTCTCCGCCAGCGCACTCATCGTCAGCGGCTTCAGCTTCGAGATGCCGTGCCTGAAAAATTCCGCCTGCGCGGCGGCGATCTCCTCCGCGATGCGCCGGATCGTTGTCCGCCGCTGGTGCAGGCTGTCCATCACGAACTGCCCCGAACGGATTTTCTCGTTCAGGTATTTTTTCGCCTCGGCGGCCGTTTCCGGATCCTGCAGCATCGCCTCGTATTCCGCGCTGATGTGCAGCCGTGGCAGGCCGTCGCGCAGCATCTCCACCACCGGCGCTCCTTCGGCCGGCAGCTTGATCTCCACCTCCGGCGTCACGTAGACCGCCGGCGGCGCCGAAAACTTCAGCCCCGGCTTCGGATCCAGCGCCGCGATCAGCTTCATGGCCGCCGCCGCCTCGCCTTCCGTCAGGCCGGCGGCCGGCGCCACCTCGGCCGCGCTTTTCGCCCCCAGCGCTTCCAGATGGTCCCGCACCAGCCGCGCCGCCGCCGACTCTTCGCCGTGCCCCGCGCGCCGCAGCTGGATCAGCAGGCACTCCTTCAGCCCCCGCGCCGCCACCCCCGGCGGATCGAATTCCTGGATGACCGCCAGGGCCGCCCGCACGGTCTTTTCCGGCACGCCCGCCTCGCGCGCCACCTCGGCGGTGTCCACCGCCAGCCAGCCGTTCTCGTCCACGTTGCCGATGATGTAGGCGCCGGCCTGCTTTTGTTCGGCATCGATGCCCGACTCGTTGAGCTGCTCCTCCAGGTGCGCATGCAGCGACGGCGGCGCCGTGATCGAATCCAGGAAGAACTGCCGCTTCTCCTCCGCCTCGGCGGACGGCGCCGGCGTGCCCGGCGCGTCGTCCAGCGGCCGCGGCTCCAGCATGTGCTCCAGCGCGTCGATCTCCCGGCCGTAGTCGTCCGGCTCGAAATCGTTCTCCTGGTCCGCGTCATCGGCCGCCGGCGCGGTCAGCGGCTCCGGCGCCGCCAGCGCGGCGGCATCATCCCCGACCTTCTCCTCCAGCACGGGATTCTGCTCCAGTTCCGCGCGGACCAGTTCGTGCAGTTCCGGCAGCGGCGCCTGCAGGAAGCGCAGCGCCTGCATCATGCGCGGCGCGAGCTTCATCTCCTGGCGGAGCGACTGGTTCTGGAACATGCCTGGCTTCATTTGACGGAAATAACCTACCGGATTTTCCGGCCCCTGCAAAATGCAAACGGACTCAATCCGTTTCCGGCAATTCCCCGGCCGGCTCGCACCGCCGGCCGGTCGCCAGCACCTCGTCCACCCGGCCCAGCAGCGTCGCCGCGTCCACCCGTTCCTCCAGCGTGCGCGCCAGCGCGCCGAACCCCCGGAACCCGCGCAAATACCGCACCAAATGCGGCCGCAGCACCAGGCACGCTGTCAGCTCCGCGCCCAGTTTCAATTCCCGCCTGCCCCGCCGCACCATCAATTCCATCTCGCGCTGCAGGTGCTGCCGGATCGTCTCCCGCAATTCCTCCACCGGTGGCAGCCGCGGCGCCCGCCCGGCCGCCAGGTCGCGGATGTCGCGGAACAACCAGGGATTTCCCAGCGCCACGCGCCCGATCATCACGCCGTCCACGCCCGTCTCCTGCACCATCCGGTACACGTCCGCCGCCACCTTCACCCCGCCGTTGCCGATCACCGGCACCTTCCGCGCGCGCTTCACCGCCGCGATCAGGCTCCAATCCGACGGTCCCGAATGCCGCACGCTCGCCACCCGCCCATGCAAAAAGATCGCCTGCGCCCCCGCCGCCTCCACCCCCGCCGTCGTCTCCAGGACATTGACCGAATCCGCGTCCCACCCGATGCGCGTCTTGACCGTCACCGGCAGCGCGCCGGCCACCGCCGCCTGCACCTGCCGCACGATCTCCGCCATCTTCGCCGGATCGCGCATCAGCCCCGCCCCGTCGCCGCGGTTGCGGATCTTCGGCATCGGGCACCCCGCGTTGATGTCGATGAAATCGAACTGCTTCATTGCCGCGATCCGCGCCGCGGCCGCCGCCATGGCCGGCGGATCCGACCCGTAGATCTGCGCGCCGATCGGCCGCTCCGCGCCCCACGTGTCGAGATAATGCCCCGTCCGCTCGTGGTGGCGGACCAACCCCTGCGCGCTCACCATCTCCGTCACCACGCAGCCGCAGCCCTGTTCGAGGCACAGCGACCGGAACGCGCCGTCGGTGAATCCCGCCATGGGCGCGAGGAACACCGGCCACTCAAGGCGGAGCGGCCCGATCTGCAAGGGTTGAAGCTGGAATCCGGACATGCGCGCCATCCTACGCGCTTTTCCACACCATGGAAAAAATATTTTCCATTGCGTGAAAAATACCCCTCCCCCCATGCGGGGACTCGCGGCTCAAGCCCCGGCGGAAGCTACAGCACGCCCTTGTACCGTTCGCGCAATTTGCCGATGTGCGAACCTTCCCAGTAGACCTTGCCGCAATCCGGACAGCGGTAGAAGGTCTCGTAGTATTTCTTCGTCTTGGGCTCCAGCCGGTCGGCCACCTGTTCCTTCGGCACCGGCTCGATCCGCCCGTTGCAGTCGGCGCAGCGCGAGAACGGCCGCACCTGGTCCGCCAGGTCGAACCGCCGCACGACTTCGTCCACCTGCCGCCGCGGCCAGACCGACCGCACCCAGTAGCCGTGCGTCACCGCCTTCGCGTGCAGCAGCCGCCGGTCCCGCGTCAGCACGATCCGCCCCTGCGCTTCGGAGATCGCCACGATTTCGGCGTCGGCGTACGCATTGGAAAACAGGGTATCGAACCCCAGCAGGCGCAGCATCCGTGCCAGCCGGCCGAGGTTCACGTCCACCACGAAGGTGGTTTTCCGCAGCGGCTGCTCCCGCAGCTTTACGACCGGCGAAATATCCAGCGCCTCGAACACCGGATAGACCGCCACGCGGTCGCCGTCCTGCAACTGGTAGTCGAAACCGACCGATTCGCCGTTGACGACGATCAGGTCCACCTCGGTGTGCGGCACGCCCAGCGCCTCGATCGGGTCCTTGATGCCCGGATGCCCGTTGAACCGGTACGGCACCGTCTGCTGGCGCTGCGCCGGCTTGAAAAAGTCGTTCAGCTCCGCATAAAAGCGGAATTCCGCCGCGTGCTCGTACGTGCGCTCGTTTTTCCGTTTCGGGTGCTTCATGGCCGGCCGGCTTCCTCGCCCTTCCTATACCAGTTTTTCCACCCAATGGAAAATCTTTTGGGATATTTTCCACACACGCGAATTCTAATATCAAGTGCAACAGAGTGCCCAAGGCCTGTCCGGTTCGATACGATCGAACCATGCAAAACAGGAGACAAACCTTGGGCTACACCCATATTAGCATAAGCGAGCGGGAAATCATCATGGTGGGGCAACA
>CAZMOR010000078.1:0-3555 GCA_964567795.1 uncultured Verrucomicrobiota bacterium | reverse complement strand
CGCTTCGTCAAAGGTCATCAGGAAGCACAAGCCTTGGTGCTTGGCCAAGGCGTGGCCGATCTTGTCGAAGCAGCGCTGGGTGCGCCAGGCGGGGATTTCAAACAGGAACCGGTCCGAGCGCCAGGCGGCGAGGCCGCCGGCCGCCACGGCCAGCAGCAGGAGCCCTCCGAGGATGGTCCGCCACCGGCGCATGTCAGCGGCCGCCGTTCGGGTTGAGCGGGGATGTCCGGAACAGGAAGAAGGAATGCGGTGGCATTTCGGCCGGTGCCGGAGCATCCTCCCAGAGATTCCGGGCGCCGGCCGGGACCGGCGGCATGGCCACGGGCGTGTCGCCCTTGTGGATCGCGCACCAGATCACCGTGCCGTCCAGTTCGCGCTCGAAGACTAGCGTTTCGTCGTCCGGCGCGGGCAGCCAGCGGAAGGCGCCGCGCCGCAGGGCGGGCTCCGCCTTCCGGATGGCGATCCAGCGCTGGTAGTAGGCGAACAAATCCAGGTCCGGCGCGCGCGGGTTGGATTTCATCAGCGGGGTGCGGAAGCCCAGGGTCTCATCGTCGAAGGCGATGTCGCTCCACAGCATGGGCTGGCGGTCGCACGGATCGTTGCCGCCCCACATGCCGACTTCGGTGCCGTAGTAGATCATCGGTGCGCCGGGGCCGGCCATCTGCCAGGCCACGGCCAGTTCCAGCGCCTGCTTGGCCTTGGGGCCGGGCCGGCTGGTGACCAGGGCGGGATTGTCCGCCGCCTTGGGCCAGTTGAAGTAGGGATTCCACTCGGTGAACGGCGGGCACGCGCTTTCGAACATCGTCAGGATGCGGCCGGTGTCGTGCGAATCCAGCAGGTTCTGCAGGATCAGCGTGGTGCCGGCGGGATGGCGCGCGTGCAACGCATCGATGCGCGCGCGGAACTCCGCCGCGCCGATGCGGGCGGCATTGGTCGTGAAGAATGAAATCGTCGGATAGGTCCATTCGTAGTTCATCACCGCCGCGAACTCGCCGGGCTGCAGCCATTCCTGGGCCGGCGTGACGATTTCGCCGGTGGTGTAGGCGTCGGGATTGATGGCGCGGACCTGCGCATGCCACTCGCGCCAGAAGCCGTGCGGCACGCAGAACGCCACGTCGAGCCGCCAGCCGTCGATGCCATCGGCGGGCCGGCTTTGGCCGGAGGGATCCATCCAGCGGCGCGTGATGTCGAAGATGTATTTCTTGATGCCGGGGTTCAAGGTGTCGTTCGCGCGGCCGAAATTCGGCAGGCTGCCCGTGCCATCCCAGCTGGCATAGGCGAACGTGCCGTCGTCGTGCCACTGGGTGATTTGGTACCAGTCGGCGTATTTCGACGCCCGGCCGTTCCGCTTCAAATCCTGGAACGCGAAGAAGCCGGTGCCGGAGTGGTTGAAGACGCCGTCGAGGATGAGGCGCATGCCGCGGGCGTGGACGTCGGCGACCAGATCGAGGAAATAGCGGTCCGCCGCCGTCCAGATCCAGGTGGCGGGGTCTTCGGTTTCGTGCGCGGCGGCCAGCGCGCGCAGATCGCCCGCGCGGTCGGGGCCGAACGCCGGGTCGATGTGGTGGTAGGCCGTCGCGTCGTACTTGTGCAGCGAGGCCGCCCAAAAGACGGGATTCAAGTAGATGGCGTTGACGCCGAGTTTCTGCAGGTAGGGCAGTTGTTCGCGCAGGCCGACCAGGTCGCCGCCGAAGCGGCGGTCGAACACCGTGGCCCAGAAGTTGTCCGCGCGCGGCTTCTCCCAGTCGTCGCGCCCGTACCACTCCATGCCCCAGGGCGAGACCCGCCAGCCGGGGATGTCCTGGCCGCCGAAATCCTCGGGTTGCGGATCGGACTGCGGCGCGCCGTTGCGGAAGCGTTCGGGAAACACCTGGTACCAGATGGCAT
Organism: uncultured Verrucomicrobiota bacterium; assembly: GCA_964567795.1. GTDB lineage: Bacteria > Verrucomicrobiota > Kiritimatiellia > CAIQIC01 > Lenti-01 > Lenti-01. Next base: position 1,668 of record CAZMOR010000078.1, on the reverse strand, counting down.
CCTTGGCCCAGTCGGGGGTGGCGGGTGGATTCTGCTGTTCCATGACGATGGCGGGCGGGGGTGGGGGGGTGTTCACCGGTTTGTCGTGCACAGGGATTTGAGCCAGGCCAGGTATTCGGGCGCGCGCGGGTCGCCTTCGGGCGGGGCGAATGCGGCCTTTTCGTCCGGGGTCAGCGGCACATAGGGGCCGGCTTTGGTTTCAAAAAAGACCGTGCCGTCCTCCAGCGCGAGCCAGGTGTGGAAGGTGTTGTGCGGCACATCGGCGATCTGCCCGGGCAGCAGGCAGCGGGCGGCGGTGACCTGGCCGGCGCCGTCGAAAAACACGGCCCCGAGCTTGCCGCGCAGCAGCACCAGCGTTTCATCCTTGGCGGGATCCGCGTGGCGGTGGGGCTGGACGTAGGTGTCGGCGCACAACGCGTTGAAAAAACGCTGGCAGGGGGCGTCCGGGCCGGCGTGCAGGTTGAAGTTCTTGCGCCGCCGCGGCGTGGCCGCGGCCTCGGCCGCCAGCCGCTCCAGGAAATCCGAAGCGAGAAAACGAATCTGCGTCATGGTGGGGGAACCCCTAGCAAAAACAGAAGCGGACGGAAAGGCAAAAGCCCCTCCGTCCGCGGATTCACGGTCCGGATGCGAATTACGCCTGGACCTGGATGGCCTTGGACGACTGCCAGACGCCGTGGATGTTGCAATAGGCCACCGCCTGCAGCGTGCCGGACTTGGCCAGCTTGACGCTCGCGCTCATGTTCGGGTTCGTCAGCGCGGGGCCGGGGACATCCGTCGTGGATTCGGCATGGGCCTTGAACTCGGCGTGGGCGAGCTGGATCGGCAGCTTGGCGCCGTCGGGCAGGAAATACAGCGAAATCCAGGCGATGTAGTGCTGCGCCGTGTTCGGGTGGGCAATGGCCTTGCCGAGACCGGCCGCCACCGTGAAGGCTTCGCCGGCCTTGACGCTGTCCGGGGCCTCGATGACGGGCGCATGCTTTTCGACTTTCCAATCGGCGTTCTGGATCGTGCTGCTGAATTCGGCCATGACATTCTCCTGTTTTTGGGGGTTGAACCGGGGAGAATTTAGCACGGGTGGTTCCAAACCGCCACCCGCCGGGGCAAAAAAGATGCATTTTCTTCGGAAAGGTGGTTGACCCCCCCTTGTTTCTTCTGAAAGAATCCATCCATAAATCAAAAGAAACACCCAAGGAGACCCTGCCGATGAGAAAAAGTTGGATAGCCCTGGCTTTGATTTTCTGTTGCGCGGCCCCGGCGCTCGCGGTCGAACTCACCCTGAAGGATGCCGCCGACACCGTGCGCCTCCAGCTCTACGGCTACGTCAAGGCCGACCTGACCTATGACAGCCAGAGCACGGAACCCCGCAGCGACGCCACCTTCTCCTTCTTCGTCCTGCCGGAATCCGCCGGCGAGAAGGACGGCCAGACCCGCCTCGGCGCCCGGGAATCCCGCATCGGCGTGAACCTGTTCGGTCCCGATGTCGGCAACTGGAAGACCACCGGCAAGATCGAAATGGACTTCTACGGTGCGGGCGGCACGGCCAACTCCTACACCCCCCGCATCCGCCTCGCCTATGTCGATGCGGCGTACACCTCCGGCCTTTCCTTCCGCTTCGGCCAGGACTGGGACACCTTCTGCGAAGTCCAGCCCCGCATCGTCAACTTCGCC
>CAZMOR010000077.1:0-2252 GCA_964567795.1 uncultured Verrucomicrobiota bacterium | reverse complement strand
TCCGCGGGTTCGACACCCTCGGCGAGGCGACCGTCCTGTTCACCGCCGTGCTCGGCGTGGGCATGATGTTCCGCAAGCTGAACGCGGGAGAAGAATATGAAAATGACTAAGATCGTGCGGACCACCGCCGATATCTTCTATCCCTTCTGCCTCGCCTTCGGGCTCTACGTGGTCATCCACGGCCACCTGACCCCGGGCGGCGGCTTCCAGGGCGGCGCCGTCATGGCGACCGGCGCGGCGCTGCTCCTCGTGGCCCGCAGCTACGAGGATATCACCAGCCGCCTGCGCAAGACCGTCCTCAAGGTCTGCGAAGCCGTCGGCCTCATGACCTTCCTGCTGGCCGGCCTCAGCGGCATCTTCAAGGGCCTGCCCTTCATGGCGAACTGGATGGCCCTGACCGGCAAGCTGTTCGGCCATCCGGTTGCTTTCGGCCCCAACCCCGGCGATCTCAGTACCGCCGGCCTCCTGCCCCTGCTGAACGTCGGCGTGGGCATCGAGGTGCTCGGCGGCCTCACCATCATCCTCTTGTACATGCTTTCCGGCATCAAGGAGAAGCAGCCATGATTTCCCGCCTTCTGCTGGACCTGCCGTTTTTCACCGTGGTCGTCCTGGTCGTCATCGGCCTCGGCGCCATGCTCTTCAAGCGCAACCTCATCAAAATCCTGATGGGCCTCTCGCTCATGGAATCGGCCGTGAACCTCTTCCTCGTCGCCACCGGCTATCGCCAGGACGGCGTCGCGCCGATCTTCACCAACGTGCCTTCCCTGCACATGGTCTTGCCCACCGTGCAGGCCCTCACCCTGACCTCGATCGTCATCGGCGTGGCCACCTCCGCCATGATGCTCTCGTTCGCCATGGTGCTCTATAAGAAGTACGGAACCGTCGATTCCCTCAAAATCAAGAAGCTCAAAGGTTGATGATGGAAACGTTCGTCATGCGGCATTTGCCGGCGCTGTTGATCGCCACCCCCCTCTTTGCGGCATTCCTGATGCCGCTCGTCGGAAGCGCGGGCCGCTGGGTCCGCTCCGCCTGGGTCTTCCTGGGCGCCGCCCTCACCGCCACCATCGGCCTTACGCTGGCCTGGAAGGTGTTCACCACCGGCACCGTCTTCTATGTCTTCGGCGCCGCCACCACCCAGCAGTCCCTGCCCGCGGACGCGGCCTTCCCCATCCGCATCATGTTCCAGGTGGATGCGCTGAGCGCCCTGATGATCGTCATCGCCTCCCTGTCCTCCCTGGCGATCACCATCTACTCCCTGTCCGCCGAGTCGAAGCAGTCCGGCCTCGAAACCTTCTATGCCATGCTGTTCCTGCTGATCGTGGGCGTCCTGGGCATGGTCTCCACCGGCGACTTGTTCAACTTCTTCGTGTTCCTGGAAATCAGCTCGCTGGCGGGCGCCGCCCTCGTCGCCTACCGCGTGGACAATGGCGTCGCCGTCGAAGCCGGCCTCAAGTACGCCCTCCTCAGCACGGTCGGCGCGCTGGCCGTCCTGATCGCCATCGGCATCCTGTTCGCCCAGTACAACGCCCTCAACCTCGCCGAACTCGCCAACCGCCTGCAGTTCTCCACGCTCGACAAGGTCGCGCTGGTCCTGCTGGCCGTGCCCCTCGCGATGAAGTGCGGCGCCGTGCCCATGCACTTCTGGACGCCCGATTCCTACACTACCGCGCCGTCCTCCGTCACCGCCTTCCTCGTGGTTTCCAGCCAGGCCAGCCTCTACGGCCTTTTCCGCATCCTCTTCACCCTTTACGGCCACCTCCTCCAGTTCAGCTGGGCCACCTTCGGCTGGTTCCTCATCGTCCTCGGCGTGCTCTCGATGTTCATCGGCGTCACCATGGCCATCCCCCAGAAGGACGTGAAGCGCCTCATGGCCTACCACGCCGTCTCCCAGACGGGCTACATGCTCCTCGGCGTCGGCGTCGGCCTCGCCGTCCTTGGCGACCGCGCCGCGCTCGACGCCTATGGCAAGACGGCCATGGCGGGCGGCCTGTTCCACATCCTCAATCACGCGATGTACAAAGGCCTGCTCTTCCTCACCGCCGGCGCGGTCTTCTTCCGCACCGGCACCCGCAACCTCAACAAGCTCGGCGGTCTCGGCCACACCATGCCCGGGACCATGGTGTTCTTCATGATCGGCGCGCTCGCCATCGCCGGCGTTCCCCCGTTCAATGGCTTCGCTTCCAAACTGCTCATCTATGAATCCGTCTTCCGCTTCTCCCCCTTCCTCTCCATCGTCGCCATGGTCGTCAGCA
>CAZMOR010000076.1:0-2322 GCA_964567795.1 uncultured Verrucomicrobiota bacterium | reverse complement strand
CGCCAGACGTTCGGCTACTACACCGCCATCGAATCCGCGCGCGCCATCCTCGACGGCGCGCATTGCGAATCCAAGGGCGCGCCCAACGGCATCGGCCTCGTCAAGCTGATGGGCCGCGATTCCGGCTTCATCACCGCCGGCGCTGCCGTGGCCTCGCAGGAAGTCAATTTCGTCCTCGTGCCCGAAGTGCCTCTGCGGCTGGACGGCCCCAAGGGCTTTCTCGCCGCCCTGCACCGGCGCATGTCCGAACGCCACCACGCGGTCGTGGTGGTCGCCGAAGGCGCCGGCCAGGACCTGCTCGCCCAGGAAGGCGGCACCGACAAATCCGGCAACCGCAAGAAGGCGGACATCGGTATCTATCTGCGCGACCGGATCGCGGCCTACTTCAAGGAAAAGGGCACCGACGTCGGCCTTAAATACATCGATCCCTCCTATATCATCCGGTCCGTGCCGGCGAACTCGCAGGATGCCCGGCTGTGCGACGGCTTCGCCCGCAATGCCGTGCATGCCGCCATGGCCGGCAAGACGGACCTCATCATCGGCGACTGGTACAGCGTCTACGTCCACGTCCCCATCCCGCTGGCGACGGCCAGCCGCAAGAAGATCGACCCGGAGAGCGACCTGTGGAGCGCGGTGATCGCCGCCACGGGCCAGCCGCAGACCTGGGACTGATTTTCCTTTCCGCGCAATTTTTGCACAAAGTTCTTGCGTTATTCGTAAAACGGTTTACCATGCTCCGGTCTTCAATCGAAAAAGGCAGTTTTAGCATGGTCATCGCCGGCCCGAAGTGATAGCGTCTTCCCCGGTTTTGTTTAAGACAGGAAATTATGCTCTCTTTCATTGTAACAGCTCTGTTTTCAGGCGTGGTCTACCTGCTGTTGACAGCCGGTTCGGGCTCCGTCCTGCGTTTCTGGTCCGTCCAGGAACTCCTCGTTGCCGCGGTTGTGGCAATTGCCGTGGGTCTCGTGGCCCGCAAGTACTTCTCCAATGCCCGCCACGGCTCCGTCCTCAACCCCCTCCGGTGGCTCCTCGGCATCGTCTATGTCGTCGGTCCCTTCTTCCTCGAAATGGCCAAGGCCAACTGGGATGTCGCCTGCCGCGTCATCACCGGCCGCATCCGCCCCGGCATCATGCGCGTCAAATCGGGCATGAAGACCGACCTGGGCACCCTCATGCTGGCCAACTCCATCACCCTCACCCCCGGCACCCTCACCGTGGACATCGATGAGGAAACCAACGATCTCTTTGTCCATATGATCAACATGTCCGAGGAAACGCAGGTCCGCGAATCCGTGGAGGCCAAGGAGGTCTTCGGCCTGTTCGACTGCCCGGCCTGGATCAGGAGGATCGCTGAATGAACATCTGGATCTTCACCGTCATCGCGCTCTGCGCCCTGATGCTGCTGGCCATGGTCCGGCTCGTCAAGGGGCCGACCTCGGCCGACCGGGTCGTGGCGCTGGATGCCATCAACACCCTGGTGGTGGCGGCCATGATCGTGCTGGGCGTGGTCTTCCAGCAGATCATCTTCATCGATGTGGCCATCATCTACGCCCTGCTGTCCTACGTGGGCACCCTGTTCATCGCCAAGTACCTGGGAGGTGAACTGTGATCCTCACCTGCCTCATCTGGGCGGCCATCGCCATCGGCCTTTTCTTCAACACCCTGGGCGTTGTCGGCATCCTGCGCTTCCCCGATGTCTACACCCGCCTGCACGCGGACACGAAGTCCACCACCTTCGGCTCCATCTTCACCTCGCTGGCCGTGATCTTCTATGCCGCCAGCCGGTATTATCACACCCTGGACGGCCAGTACGCGGTGCTGGCGCTGCACACCGTCATCGCGGTGGTCGTCCTGGCCATCACCAACGCCACCGGCGCCCATGCCATTGCCCGCGCGGCCTACCGCCGCGGGCACCGCCCGGTCCAGGCCGTGGTCGACCGTTTGGAGGGCAAACAGCCATGACCCCGTTCCTTCTCATGCAAGCCCTGATCCTCGTGGGCCTCATTGTCACCGGCGTGCTGATCGTCGCCTTCAAGGACCTGCTCGCGGCCGCCATCGCTTCCGCCGCCTTTAGCCTCCTGCTCTCGCTGGAGTTCTACATCCTGCAGGCGCCGGACGTCGCCATCGCCGAGGCCGGCATCGGCGCCGGCCTGACCACGGCCATTTTCATCATCGCCATCCGCGGCACCAAGCGCTTCGAGGAGAAGGAATAATGAAAATTGCGATTTTCAGCACGATCCTGCTGGTCCTGTTCGGCGGCCTGCTCTACATCGCCGCCGACCTGCCCTTCGGCGCCCCGCTCAAGGCGGACATGGATGATTA
>CAZMOR010000075.1:0-21887 GCA_964567795.1 uncultured Verrucomicrobiota bacterium | reverse complement strand
ACGATGATCCAGCTCTACGCGTCCTACAAGGAGACGCTGGAGAAGCAGTCCATGGGCTTCCGCATGAGCTCGTGGGACAACAAGCTGCTGAAGTACGGCGAGCGCTTCGAAAAGGAGATGATGGACCTGTCCGTCAACATTCCGCTCGAGGCCGCGCTGGACCTGGGCTGGCACATCATGGCGGACTGCTTCGAGCCCGAGGAAACCGGCATTTCGTCGAAACTGACGGGCAAATTCTGGCCGAAGAAGACGGCGTAGGATTCCGGCGATGGCCAAGATCAAGAACACCAAGACGGAACTGAAGGCGCAGCGCGACGCGCTCAAGCGCTACCGCCGCTATCTGCCGACGCTGCAGCTCAAGAAGCAGCAGCTGCAGATGGAAATCCGGCAGGTGGACCAGCGCGTCGCCGAGAAGAAGGCCGAAGAGGAGGCCGCGCGCGGTGCCCTGGCCGACTGGGTCAAGCTGTACTCCGATCCGCTGGACTACCTGTCCTGGCTCAAGGTCGACGCGATCGACGTGGAGCCGGGGAACATCGCCGGCGTGGCGGTGCGGACGCTGAAGGAAATCCGCTTCCAGCGGACGGCGCCGGACCTGTGGGCGACGCCGGCATGGCTGGACGAAGGCTTGTCGACGCTGGAGCAGCTCTTCCGGCTGCGGATCGAGCGGCGCCTGCTCGAGGAACAGCACCGGCTGCTGGCCGAGGAACTGCGCACCACCAGCCAGCGCGTGAACCTGTTTGAAAAGGTGAAGATTCCGGAGTGCTCCGAAAACATCCGGCGCATCCGCATCTTCCTGGGCGACGAGAACACGGGCGCCGTGGTGCGCTCGAAGATCGCCAAGGGCAAGAGCGTGAAGAAGGCCGCGGCCGCCGAGGCCGCCGCGGCGGAAGGGACGGCGGCATGATCGTCCCGATGCAGAAACTGACGCTGCTGTGCCTGGCGCACGACCGGGCGGCGACGCTCGAGACCCTGCGCAACCTGGGCGTGCTGCACGTCAAGCCGTTCGTGCCGCCCGCCGGGGCCGGCCTGGAAGTCGCACGTGAAAAAGCCGCCGGTTTGCGCCGGCTGCTGGACGCCCTGCCGGCGGTCAAGGATGCCAAGCCCACGGGGCGCGAGGCGGGCACCGTGATGTCCGAGATCGGCGACCTGCTGGACGAGCGCAAGGACTGGAAAGAGCGGCTCGATTTCCTCCAGGCCGAGGTGGAGCGGCTGGCGCCGTTCGGCTCGTTCGATCCCCTGTCGGTGAAGAAACTGGCGGACAAGGGCGTGATTCTCAAGCTGTACCGGGCCTCCGCCAAGGCGCCGCCGCCGCTGCCCGCAGGCGTGACCGCGCACAAAATGAGCGTGCGGAAAACCGACGCCTACTGGGCGCTGTTCGGCCGCCAGCCGTTTGACTGGGCCGGCGCCGACGAGCAGAAAATGCCGGAGGACATCTCCCCCGAGGAACTCCGCAAGGAAATGGAGCGCCTGCAGGGGGCGCTGGCGGCCAGCGAGAAGGAATTGCAGGCTGCCGCGGGCGACCGCGCCCTGCTGGAAGGCCTGCTGGCCGAGGCCGAGAGCGAGGTGCATCTTCAGGAAGTGCGGGCGGGCATGGGTTCCGCGGAATCCATCGCCTATGTCCAGGGCTTCATCCCGGCGGAGGATGTGGACCGCGTCCGCGCGGAAGCGGGCCGCCATGGCTGGGGCATGATGGTGGATGAGCCGGGGCCGCAGGACGATGTGCCGGTCAAGCTCAAGCCGCCGCGCTGGGCGTCGCCGATCAAGGCCGTTTTCAAGGGCATCAACATCCTGCCCGGCTACACCGAGGCGGACGTGAGCACGGTCTTCATGCTCTTCTTCTCGCTGTATTTCGCCATGATCATCGGCGATGCCGGCTACGGCACGATTTTCCTGGGCCTTACTTTCTGGGCGCGGAAGAAACTCCCGAAGGACGCCGTCCACCTGCTGACGGTGACCAGCGTCTGCACGATCATCTGGGGTCTGGTGACGGGCACGATTTTCGGCATCAATCCGGAAATCCTGGCCAAGGCGGGCCTCGACAAGATCCAGATTCCCTTCCTGACCGACCCGGACAAATCGGCCCGGAACATCATGGGCATGTGTTTCCTGATCGGCGCCATCCAGATCACCATCGGCCACGTCTGGAACGTGGTGGACCTGATCCAGGCGCGCAAACTGAAAGCCCTTGAGCAGTTCGGCTGGGTCCTGACCACGTGGTTCCTGTTCTTCCTGGCCGACAGCATGGTGCTCAACGGCAACATGGTGGGCTACCTGCACCTGTCCGAAGCCGCCTCCGCCCTCCTGTGGAAGTGGCTGGGCTATGCCATGATCGCGGGCGTGGTGATGATCGTGCTGTTCATGATGCCGCCGCGGGAGATCAAGGACGGCTGGTTCAACCTGGCGCTGCTGCCGCTGAACCTGGTGAGCAACTTCACCGACGTGGTGTCCTACGTCCGTCTCTACGCGGTTGGCACGGCCGGCTTCGCGGTGGCCAATTCGTTCAACAACATGATCTTCCCGGGCGGCGACGTTTCCGTGGTGGGCCTCCTGCTGGGCGCGGTGATGGCGTTCCTGGCACACACGCTGAACATCCTGCTGAGCTGCATGGGCGTGCTGGTGCACGGCATCCGCTTGAATACGCTGGAATTTTCGAACCACAAGGGCATTTCGTGGAGCGGCTCGCCGTACCGGCCGTTCGCGAAGCCCGGAGCCGCGGCCTAGGAGCAACAGTTTAAAAAAGAAGGGCGGCGACGCCCGGAATCGAGGAGAGCAAACATGGATGCAGCAACAATGGTGGCGTTGAGCAAGGCGGGCGGCGCGGCGGCGCTGGGACTGGCGGCGGTGGGTTCGTCCATCGGCGCAGGACTGGGCGGCGCGTCGGCGATCGGCGGCTGGAAGAAATGCTACGCGCAGAACAAGGCGGCCCCGTTCATTCTGGTCACCTTCATCGGCGCGCCGCTGTCGCAGACGATCTACGGCATGATCCTGATGAACTGGATGATCGAAGCGGCCAAGGATCCGGTGAACCTGGCAAACAGCTGGGCGACGATGCTGATCGGCGGCATTTTCGGCGGCATGGGCATCGGTGCCTCCGCCTGGTTCCAGGGCTTTGTCGGCGCGGCCGGCGCGGATGCGCTGGCGGAAACCGGCCAGGGCTTCGGCAACTACCTGCTGGCGCTGGGCATTCTGGAAACCGTGGCGCTGTTCGTGCTGGTGTTCATCCGCGCGGCGTTCATGCCCTAAGGGCCGGGTTTCGGCCTGGTTTGCAGCCGCCCTTTCCGCGAGGAAGGGGCGGTTTGTGTTTGGGATCCGGGATAATAGCCACAAAGAGCACAAAGAACTCAAAGGGGGGGAAATGAATGAAGAAGAGGTGAAAGCACTCTGTGATCGGATTCGACAGATCGCATATGATATCCACGTCTACCTTGGACATGGACACATGGAGAAAGTATACGAGAACGCCTTGGTCCATAGAATGGGGAAAGCCGGCATGCGAGTTGAACAGCAGTGTCCGTTGCCGGTGTTTGATGAAGATGGGACGTTGATTGGCGATTATGTTGCCGATCTACAGACTGCAGGCGAAGTGATCATTGAATTGAAATCGGCCAAGGCCATCGCTCCGGAACATGAAGCGCAAATTCTTGGATATTTGAAAGCAGCCCGCAAGAGGCATGGACTGCTCATCAACTTCGGGTCTTTTAAATTTGAAATCCGCAAATATGCCGTTAATCCTTAAATTATGCCATGTGAGTCACAATGGACATCTGGTTTTAGTAAGATGTCTTTGCGTTCTTTGTGACCTTTGTGGCTAATGGTTCCGAATGGCCTTGTTGAGTCTCCAGGAGATTTGCGTGCGGTTCGGCGGCCCGTGGCTGCTGGACGGCGCGACGCTCAACCTCGAGCGCGGCGAGCGGGTGTGCCTGCTGGGGCGCAACGGCGAGGGCAAGTCCACGCTCCTGAAGGCCGCCGCCGGACAGTTGGCGCCGGACGCGGGCGAAGTGGTGCGGGCGCGGAACCTCGTGACGGCCATGATGCCGCAGGTGGTGCCGGCGGACCTGGCCGGCACGGTGCTGCAAGTTGTGCGCGCCGGCACGCGTACGGAACTGGATGCCTGGCATCGTGATACGCAGGCGCAGAAGGTGGTCTCGCTGATGGAGCTCGATGGCGGGGCGGAATGCGCGACGCTTTCCGGCGGGATGAAGCGGCGGGTGCTGCTGGCGCAGGCGCTAGCGTCGGAGCCGGACCTGCTGCTGCTCGACGAGCCGACGAACCACCTCGATGTGGAGTCCATCGAATGGATGGAGAATTTCCTGCTGCGTTTCCCGGGAGCGATATTGTTCGTCACCCACGATCGCGCCTTTCTACGGCGGGTCGCCACGCGCATCGTGGAACTGGACCGCGGGCAGCTGCGCTCGTGGGCGTGCAACTATGATCAATTTCTCGAGCGCAAGACCGCGGCGCTGGCGGACGAAGAACGGCAGAACGCGGTGTTCGACAAGAAGCTGGCGCTGGAGGAGGCCTGGCTGCGGCGCGGCGTGAAGGCGCGGCGCACGCGCAACGAGGGCCGGGTGCGCGAGCTGCTGAAGCTGCGCGCCGAACGCGCGGCGCGCCGGGAACTCGGCGGTCCCGTCAAGGCCGCGCTGCAGGAGGCCGGCCGCTCGGGCTACAAGGTCGTCACGGCCAAGAACCTGGGCCGGTCGTACGACGGCCGCTGGCTGTTCCGCGGTCTGGACGCGCTGATCTGCCGCGGCGACAAGGTGGGTATTCTCGGGCCGAACGGCTGCGGCAAGTCCACCCTGATCCGCGTGCTGCTGGGGCAGGAAGCGCCGGACGCAGGCGCGATTGAACACGGGACGAAACTGGAAATCGCCTATTTCGACCAGCTGCGCGCCGCGCTGGACGACAACAAGACGGTGTTCGACAACGTCGCCGACGGCAACGAATACGTGACGGTGAACGGTCAGCGCAAGCACGTGATCGGCTACCTGGAGGAATTCCTGTTTTCGCCGGAACGCGCGCGCAGCCCGGTAAAGGTGCTGTCGGGCGGGGAGCGCAGCCGCCTGCTGCTGGCGCGGCTGTTTGCGCGGCCGTCGAACGTGCTGGTGCTGGACGAGCCGACCAACGACCTCGACATCGAGACGCTGGAGCTGATCGAAAGCCTGCTGGTGGACTATGCCGGCACGGTGCTGCTGGTGAGCCACGACCGCGAATTCCTGAACGAAGTCGTCACCAGCACGCTGGTGTTCGAGGGCGGCGGCGCGGTGAATGAATATCCCGGCGGCTACGACGACTGGGTGGCGCAGCGCCAACCGGCCGCCCCGGCATCGGAACCGGCGGCCGCGCCGGAGAAGCCGGCGGCGGCGCGCCCGCGGAAGCTGGGAAACAAGGAGCGCAAGGAGCTCCAGGAGATTCCGGGGCGGATCACCGCGCTGGAATCGGAACTGGAGGAACTGCACGCGCAGATGGCGCGGGCGGATTTCTACAAAGGCGCGCCGGGGGACATCCAGGCCGCCACGGGGCGGGCGGGGGCCATCCCCGCCGAACTGGACCGGCTCTACGCGCGCTGGGCCGAGTTGGAAGCCGGCGGCGAAGGCTAGGCTCCCCCATGCGGGGGCTCGCGGCTCATCGGGCCGGTCGCGGTTTTCCACACTATGGAAAAAGTTTCCGCGATTTTTCCACACAATGGAAAAACTTTCGGGAAATTTTCCATACAATGGAAAAACTTTGGCCGATTTTTCCACAGTGTGGAAAAAAGTTTTCCACAGTGTGGAAAAACCTTGATCTGCCCCTTCGCCAAGGCTTCGAGGGACAAGCCGCGATTCACCGCACGGGGGCGGAAAAGGGCTGTTTTGGGATTGCCAGCGGGGGCGGGAACGACTTTGATAACGGAATGAAATCCAATCCACCGCAAGCGGTAGCGAAGGCGCCCGAACGCCGGGCGCGGGGCGTGGTGCTGTTGATCCTGTTCGCGCTGGCGGCGGCCGTGGTGTTCCATGTGCTGCTGGTGCCGGGAACGGTGCTGCTGAGCAGTGACGACAACGTCGGGCTGCTGAAGATGAATCAGCGGATGCTGGAGAACTCCGTGGCGCATCCGTGGATGGGCGAGGCGCTGTGGGGCATGCCGACGATGAGCATCGTGCGGCCGGGATATTACCTGCTCAAGGCGGTGCCGGCGGCGGTGTTCATGAACGGGTACCATGGGTTCTGCCTGATGCTGGCGGCGTGGCTGCTGGCGCTGTATCTGCGGGACCTGGGGCTGCGGCCGGCGGCGTGCGTGTTCGGCGGGTTGGTGGCGTTCTGGACGGGGACGAATTTGACGCTGACGTTCGCAGGGCACGTGGGCAAGTACGGCACGATGGTGTTCCTGGCGCTGGCGGTGTTCCTGCTGGGGCGGTGGGGCAAGACCGGCCGCACGGCGTGGGCGGTGGCGGCGGGCGCGGCGGCGGGCGCGATGTTCCTCGAGCAGGCGGACGTGGCGCTGTTCTGCGCGCTGCTGCTGGCGCCGGTGGGGCTGTTCGCGGCGGTGCGTGCGGCGGGCGGGTGGAAGATTGCCGGGCTGGTGAAACAGGCGTGGGCGCCGGCGCTGGTGGCCGCGCTGCTGGCGGGCGGAGCCTCGCTGGCGGCGAAGGACTCGGGGGTGACGGAATCGACGGACGGCCAGTCGGCGGCGGAGCGGTGGGCGTACATCACGCAATGGAGCCAGCCGCCCAGCGAGAGTTTGGATTTCATCGCGCCGGGCTGGACGGGCTGGCGCAGCGGGGATGACAAGGGGCCGTACTGGGGCAAGATGGGCCGGAGCGAAGGCTACGAGCAGACGCGCCAGGGGTTCATGAATTTCAAGCTGGAGAACGTGTACGTCGGCGCGATTCCGCTGCTGTTCGCGCTGCTGGGCGCGGCGGAGGCGCTGCGGCGCCGCAAGGAACCGGCGGCGGGGCTGGTGGTGCTGTGGACGGGGCTGTGGGTGCTGGCACTGCTGATGGCGTTCGGAAAATTTTTCATTCTCTACAAGCCGTTGAGCCTGCTGCCGGGCTTCGGGAGCATCCGCAATCCGAACAAGTTCATCCATTTCTTCCAGATGGCGTGGGGCGTGGTGGCGGCGTTCGGGCTGGACGCGGCGCTGAAACTGGAGGCGCGCGCGGCGAAGAAGTGGCTGTGGGGCGCGGGCATCGCCGCGGGGCTGTTCCTGTTGTCGGGCCTGGCGCTGTGGTCGGACCTGACAGCCGGCGCGGCGCGGCTGGCGGCGGCGGGCTGGGGGCAGTACGGGCAGGCGATCCAGTGGAACAAGGCGTTTTCCGTGACGTACGCCGGCGTGGCGCTGGCTGTCGGGGCCGGAATCCTGTGGCTGCTGAAAAGTCTCAAGCCGCGATTCCCCGCATGGGGGGCGTGGCTGCCGGCGGCGGTGGTGGTGTTCGACGCGGCGTTCATCCTGGCGCCGCATTACATCCAGACGATGCCGAAGGGCTACGTGGCGGAGAACGAGCTGGTGCGCTACCTGAAACGCGAAACCGGCCTGACCAGCCGCACGGCGATGGCGACGAAGGACGGATTCTATAATTTCTGGCTGACATACCTGTTCCCGTATCACGGGATTCCCACGATCGAGGTGACGCAGCTGCCGCGGCCGCCGGCGGATTATTCGGCGTTCTGGCAAGCGGTGCAGGACCCGGTGCGGATGTGGAAGCTGGCGGCGGTGTCGCACGTGCTGGCGCACGGGCAGGTGGCGGCGCAACTGCTGGCGAATCCGGCGTGGGCGGCGCAGCTGGAACCGGCATGGGCCTACCAGCCGATGGATGACGGGCAGGGCGGCGTGACGGTGCGCAGCGTGCCGGTAAACGCCAACGCGCCGGAAGTGGTGCTCAAGATGAAGCCGGCGCCGGCGCGCGTGGCGGCGGTGCGGTCGTGGCGCGTGGTGGAGGATGCCGAGGCGCTGAAGACGCTGGGCAGTCCCACGTTCGAGCCTTACTCATCCGTGCTGCTGGCGCCGGGCAGCCAGGTGTGCGCGCCGCCCGCGGGCGATCCCGGCCCGGCGCCAGAGGTGAAGATCGAGCAGAACATTCCGGGGCGGTGCGAATTCACGGTGGCCAACCACGGGCCGGTGGTGATGCGCGTGGCGGAGAAATTCGATCCGAACTGGAAGGCCACGGTGGATGGCCAGCCGGCGCCGGTGCTGCGGTGCGACTACATGTTCCAGGGCGTGGCCATCGAGCCGGCCGGAACGCACAAGGTCGTGCTGGAATACGCGCCGTCGTCGCTGCCGGTCTGGCTGCAATGGGCGGGGATCCTGGCCGGGCTGGGGGCGGCGGCGGTCCTGCTGGTGCCCCGGCGCAAGGAAGCCGCGGCATGAGCGGAGCCGGCGCCCAGCTTCCGGACCTGTCGGTCGTGATCCCCACGATGGGGCGGGACATTCTGATCCGCACGCTGGAATCGCTGGCGGCGGCGGAGGGCTTCGACCGGATCGAGATCATCGTGGCCGGGCGGGTGCCGGATCCGGCTGTGGCGGCAGGTTTGCAGCAGATTTGCGCGCGGCATAGCAACATCCGCCACTTGGATATCCAGTTCAAGACGGGGGATTCGAGCCGCAAGAAGAACGCCGGGGCCGCGGAGGCGCGGGGGCCGTTTATTGCGTTCCTGGACGACGACGTGGTGGTGGCGCCGGACTGGCCCCGGCGCATCCGGGAGCCGTTCGCGGATGAACTCGTGGGGTTGGCGAGCGGTCCGAGCCTGGTGCCGGACGACATCAACCGGATCGGCCGGCTGGCGGGGCTGGCGCTGTCGTCGCGGGCGGCGGGCTACGTGGCCGAGCGGTACCAGAAAAACCGGGAGGAGATTTACGAGGTCGACTGGGACCGGATCATCGGGTGCAATGCGATCTACCGGCGGGCGGCCTTTGCGCAAATGGGGGGATTCCCAGCGGATTTCTATCCCGGGGAGGAGATGATCGCGGCGTTCCGGACGGAGCAGGCGGGGTGGAAACTGGTATTCGCTCCGGCGGCGTGGGTGCGGCACTATCCGCGGCAGTCGCTGGCGCGGTTTTGGCGGCAGATGTGGAGCTACGGGGCGACACGGATCCGGCTGCTGCGGGGGGGGGTGTCGTTCAACCTGCTGCCGTTGATTCCGGGGGCATGGGTGGCGGGAACGGTGGTTTTGGCGTTGCTGGCGCCGTTTTCAGCCTGGGCGGGGGGGCTGCAGGGGAAGGAATTGGGCCTGTACGCGCTGGTGGCCCTGGGAATTGCCATCGAAACAGCCATCCGGACCCGGAAACCGGCGGATTTGGCCTTGTGGGCGATGATTCCGGTGATGCATCTGGCCTACGGACTGGCGGAATGGGCGGAGGGGTTCCGGCCGGGGACGGATTTCAGCGAAAAGCAGCGCTAGGGTGGCGTTCGGGGAGTTGGGCAGGGGAATATCAAATTCCGTCAATTTGTTATCGACGGAAACCGCAGTTTTTGAGAATTTGATTACAAGTTGTAGACCGCAAGAGCGGCAACCCGATCCAACGCAAAAAGCAGGGTAGAAAATATGGCCAAGCAAAAAGTGGAAGAACAGGAAAAACAGGTCGTCCCGGAAACTCCCGCCGCCAGCGAGCCTGCGGCTATCGCCGAAGAGGGCTTGACCACCTCGCGTCCGACCACTGACGCCAACGTCTGGATCCAGGTGATCGGATCGGTCATCTGCACCATCATCACCTGCTACGCGCTGTATTTCTGGGGCCATACAGCGCCGAACGGATCGTGGCCGCGTTATTTGCACGGGCTGGTCAACCAACGCGGGCCCATTCAGTGGCTGGAACTGCTGTGCTTCTACGTCATTGTGTTCTTCCTGTTCCAGAAGAACCGGATTGTGAAGAAGCAGATCCAGCACATCGAAGAGGACACCACGAAGGTGCACGGCGTCAACATGGAAAGCGAAGAGGAGATCCAGGATCTCCGCAAGCGCATCCAGGAAAGCGGCGGCGACCAGAAGAGCATCCTGCTCAGCCGTTTGAACCGCGCGCTGGGCTTGTGGGTCTCCACCAAGGACTTGGGCCGCGTGTCGGGCTGGATCAGCTCGGAGGTGGGCCGCGACAACATCATGTCGGACATGACCTACACCCTGGTGCGTCTGATGATGTGGACGATTCCGATTCTGGGGTTCATCGGTACGGTGCAGGGACTGGGCTCGGCCGTAGGCGGGTTCGCCAACTTCCTGTCCGGTTCCGCCGAACTGTCGGCCATTAAAGGCGCCATCGCGCAGGTGACCATTAGCCTGGGCGTTGCGTTCGATACGACGTTCCTGGCGCTGATGCTGGTGACGTTCGTGCAGTTTCCCCTGACCGCGCTGATGCGGCGCGAATCCACGTTCCTCGCGGAAGTGGACATTTACCTGGACGAACACTTCATCCGCCGCCTGCCGTCGGCCGAGCAGCAGCCGGTCGTGATCGAGAACCTGGAAGACTCGATCGAAGCCGCGTTCCGCCGCTACATTCCGGATCCGGACCGCTACGAAGAAGTCTTCACGGTGTCGATTGAAAAGGCCGGCGATGAATTGAAGCGGCAGTTCGACGAGTTGACCAAGCGGTATGTCGATGTCCGCAAGCTGGCCACCGACGACGAAGTCAAGGCCCTGGCCGCGGCGATGGAGCACGCGCACAAGCGGGCGGCGGAAATGGCCGACCGGTATGCGCGCAGCGCGGACAGCATCCAGGCCACGCTGGGCGAAAGCCTGCAGAAGGCGGCCAATGCCGCGGGCGTGGTGGAGCAGCAGATCACCACGATCATGGACCTGGGCGCGAAGATCCAGGAACTGCTCAAGGTGGAACAGGCGCTGGAGCGGGCGATGGCCGGCATCGCGGGTTCCGAGGAATTCCGGAAATCCTTCGCCCAGTTGCGCGAGCATTTGTCCACCACCGACGATTTCTGCCGGCGGTTGAGCAAGCCGCGGGTCATCACCCTGCACGAAGAAGTTGTCTCCTAGGGACCGGGGCGCAGGAGTCTCCGCATGCGGTACGGGAATCCAGTCCGGCGGCTGATGACGCTGGCCGTACTGACCGGCCTGTGGGCGGCCGGAGCGGCCGGCCAGACGCTTTCCGTGCGCTCGCTGGCGGATGGCTTGCAGGAACCGGCCGGGGTGGCCGTGCATCCCGTCACGGGCGACATCTACGTATCGGAAAAAGGCAGCGGCCGGATCCTGGTGCTGAAAAACGGCAAGCCGGAATCCGCGCTGGCGCCGGGCTGGACCATCTCAAACGCGCTGCCCCGCTGGGCCATTTCCGAGCAGATGCCGCTGGAAAAATGGATGGACGCCACGTTGCACAAGCCCGGGGCGATTTCGATTTCCTCGAACGGCACGCTGTTCGTGGCCGAACAGGAGCCCAACGGCCGCATCCTGGAGTTCTTTCCCAACGAGCAGGGGCAGTTTGCCGTGGCCAAGTGCACCCCGGTGCCCTGGCTGGACCAGGAGTTCCAGTGGCGCGATCTGTTCGCCGATCCCGGCGGGCGCCTGTACATCGTTGGCGCCGACGAGGTGGGGTCCGATTTCATGAAATTCGGTTCCGCCCTGATGCGGGAACCGGACGGCAACTGGTGGGTGATCGATTTCGGTCCGTTCGCCAATTTTGGCACGTTTGCGATTTCGGAGCGGCTGGATGTCATGCTGCTGGGCGACCGGAACAAAGGCTCGCTGTCGTGGTGGGAAGTGGACCGGCACATGATGCTGGGCGGGGCGCCGGATGCGACCGGGCGGGCCGAACTTTCCAGCCTGGCCATTTTCCCGGACGGCACCTTCATCCTCGGCACGCAGGATGCGCCGGGCAAGGCCAGCCTGAAGCGGATGGAGCCCTTCACCGGCCAGCAAAAGACGCTGGCTGCGGATTTCACGTCCATTGGCGACATTGAAATGGACCGCAAGAATGTACGATATCTGGTGACGGATCCCGCCGCCGGCCGGTTGGTGGAATGCACGCCGACTCCGGCCATGAAATTCAACGAAGTCGCCATGCGGCAGATTGTCCGCTCGGCGGAAGGCATGCTTGGGGTGCCTTCCGAAGCCCCGGCCTTCCTGAATAATTTCTTCGACCGCTTGCAGGATGCCGCCAAGGAGGTTTTGCCTGACGATGCCACGCACTCGGTGGAGTTCAACCTGAGCGACATCGCGGGCAAGATGCCGATCGTGGCCGGCCGGGTGCGGGCTGCGGTGGAGGTGGAAGGCGCCGAGGAGGATCCGATCCAGGAAGTGGAATTCTTCCTGCTGTTTCCGAGCAAGGTGGTCATGACGGAAACGGCCGTGAGCCCCAGCCTGAGTTTCTTCTCCGCCAAGCGCAAGAGCGGGAAAGTCGAGCAGACCAAGGCGATTTTCCAGGGTGACGTGGGCGTGTACCGCGTTTCCGGAACCAATATTTCGCAGGTCGCGTCGGCTCCGGGCGGATTGCATGTGCCCGTGGTGGTTTGCGGCATGGAACAGACGGACGGCGGCATTTACGTGAATCTGTCCTTCCTGGGGGCCGGGATTTACGGCGATTACTATCTCACGCTGTTCCAGGGGCCGCGCGAGCAGAAGGCCAAGCTGATGGTCAAATCGCTGGGTTCGGCCAGCGGGAATGTCACGTATGACGCCTCCTTCATGGAAGAAGCCACCATCAAGGGCATGGAGGACAACAAAATCAGCAAGGAGCAGTTCAGCAACCTGCTGATTTCGGGCTTTGGCGGCGGCGGCGGGGCCAACCGGTCGGTCGGCTGGCTCAAGCTGGGGCAGTTCCCGGCCAGCATGACCGTGGCCTTCGGCGACACGGCGGTGGATACCAAGTTGACCGGCGCGTCTTCCGACTTGAAGGACATTGTCGAGAAGAAGCGCGTGGAAATGAGCCTCGAATCGGCCAACGACATCGACGGCACGGCTTCGTCGGGCGGCGCGGCCGCCCCGGCCGGCGGGACCTCTGCGCCGGAAGCCCCGGCGCCGGCCACGCCGGCGACGACCCCGGAGGCGCCGGCTCCATGAAAATGGCGGAATTCGACGCTTCTGGTTTTCAGAACATCGTGCTGATGCTGATCGGCGTGTTGATGATGATGCTGGTCAGCAACGTGCTGACCATTATTTCCAACCCGGAAAACATCAAAATCGGCGCCTTGGTGACCGGCTCCGTGTATGGCGAAAACGACGAAGACGCCACCTTCATTCCGCCCAAGTTCCAGAACATGCGGCAGGATCCCATCTATGTGGATGTCGAGCCGACCCGGCTGATCATTTATCCGGAAAAGCGGGTGATCGAGGCGCGCGATCTCATGTTCGAAGGCAATGATTTCGAAAAGTTCCTGGACGATGTGGAGCGGGTGAAATCCGTCCGCTATGTCGTGCTGCTGCTGCGGCCCGGCAGCGCCACTTTCCAGCGCAAGTTGCGCCAGGTGATCCGGGACCATGGCGTGGACGTGGGATTTGAGCCTTGGGATGCGGGCCGGGAAATCATGGTATCCGGATCCGGCGACAGCACTCCGGGCGCACCGACCCAAGATAAACCGGCGGAAGGCGCCAGTGCGGCCCCGGCCGCGACCGCCCAGGCCGCGGCGCCGGCGGCGGCCGCCGCAGGAGGGAATTAGCCCATGGCTTCCGGTCCTTCCATGGATTTGAGCTCCTTCACGGACATCATGACCTGCATTCTGGGCGTGCTGGTCTTGATCATTCTGCTGACCGGCATCGACGCTTCGCAAATCACCGTGCTGGTGGCCACGCCCAAGGAAATGACGGCCGACGACAAGAGCCCGGTATTTTTCGAATGCCGCAAGAATCAGCTGTTCGAGATATCCCTGGAAACGCTGAAGAAGGCCTGCGACGAAAAAACCGAGGAGTTGCGGGACCGGGTGAAGGGGAACGAGGATGAATTCCTGAAAGCGGCCTCCCAGACCATGATGGAGGTGGACGGCCAGCGTTTGGACTATACCTATGCGCTCATGGGCAAGTATGTGCTGCTGCCCATTCCGGAGGCGGAGGGGTATGCCTTAACGAGCCAATCCGGGGAAACCCCCGACAAGTGGTACGGCTCCCGGTTGGCCAAGATCAATCCGGAAACCCAGTTCATCTGCTTCCTGGTCCGGCCGGACAGCTACCGGGTCTTCCAGCGGGCGCGCAACCTGGCGTGGGTCAAGAACATCAATGTTGCCTGCGAATTGCAGGACGAAAAAAATCCCATCATGATCGGTCCGGGCGGCGAACGCATGTTCATGCAATAGCCTGCGCTTTCCGGCCGCTTGTGTTTTCCCGCCATGTCTTCCTTTGAATGCCAGCAGTGTGGCACCTGCTGCCGGTGGCCCGGATCGGTGCTCCTGGAACCCGCGGACATCGCGGCCGCCGCCGCACAACTGGGGTTGGCGGAGGCCGATTTTATCGCGCAGCACACGATGCTGGCCCGGAACCGCGCCCAATTGACGTTGAAGGAAAAACCGGGCGGCTCATGCGAATTCCTTGAGGAGCCGAACCGCTGCCGCATCTATGCCGCGCGGCCGCGGCAATGCCGCGATTTTCCGCACGGCTGGTCGGTTTCCGGTTGTCCGGGCATGAACCGGCAGGCGTAAGCCGGGCACCGGCGAGGACCCCACGATTCAGGCGGTTCTGGTGTTGATTCACCGGAAACAAGCGGGCATGCTCCGGTCCAGGACGGATGCGGCACCTTTCAAATAATTTACACGCAACGGTTTTTCCGGGTGTGGCCTTCCTGACGCTATGGGCGGGGCATGGCTTTGCCTCCGCGGCTGAGGTGGTCTGGAGTGTGGCGTCCACGCGCCTGCTGGCGGGCGCCATCACGTTGGCGTTGGCCACCCTGTATGTTCTGAGCCACCAGATCGGATTCCGGCCAGCCCTGCGGTTCATGGCCGCGACACTGATGATATCCTGGCTGGCGGAGGCCCTCGGCATGCGGAACGCCTGGCTGTTTGGAAGCGTCTACAGTTATCATCCGGCTCTCCATCCGGTACTTCCGGGCGGCGTGCCGCTTTTCATTCCGCTCTCCTGGTTCGTGGTGATCGGCATGCCGGTGATGCTGTTGCGAAGTTGGAAAACCCGGGGAAATTGGCCGCGCTTATTATGGAAATCCGCAGTTGGTGCGCTCGGGGCGGTGGCCTGCGACTTGGCGCTGGATCCCATCGCCGTTTCGGTCGGGCTTTGGTCCTGGCAGGTCCCGGGGCCCTACTTCGGGGTGCCGGCGATGAATTTTGCGGGGTGGTGGCTGGTGGCCTTCGTCATGCTCCTGGCGGGTTACGCCTGGAGCGCCCGGAAACCGGCGGAACCCCTCCAGGTGCCCATCCGTTTCGACCTGGGCTGGAGCGGAGCCAACGGCCTGCTGCTGGCCTTGCTGACCGGCGCGGCCTATCAGCATCTGGACAGCGGAATGCCGGTTTTATGGGCGTTCCTCGCGCTATCGCCCCTGCTGGCCTTCTGGCACGTGGAGGTATTCGGAAAGATCAAGGCATGCCGGCCGATTCCAACTTCTATCTGATTTGCAGCCTGTTCTGGCTGGGCATCTGGGCACTTCTGTTCGGCTGCCTGCGGGCACAACGTCCGGCCATGTTGTGGACCGGCTTGTGTCTGGGACCGGCCGGACCGATCAGCGAATACTGGAGTCTGCAGGATTACTGGCATCCGGCTTATGTCTTCGGGTTTCGCTGGGGAGCCTGCCGGTTCGGCGGCCTTGAGGATTACATCCTGAGCTTTGCCCTGGCCGGCATTTGCGCCGGCCTGTTCGAACGGCACCTGGCGCGCCGCGGCGCCGGGCCACTGCCGCCCATGCGCGGGCGGCTGCTCTGGCGGCCGGCGGGCTGGTTGACGCTGGGGCTGGGGCTGTTCTGCGCCGGGGATGCGGCCGGACTGCACTCCATGGATACGCTCATCCTGGCGGGCATGATCGTTGCCGGAGCCATGTTGTGGAAGCGCCCGGAATTGTGGCGGCCGCTGGCCGGGCATGTGGCGGCGTTTGCCTGGGCCTACTGGTTGTTCTATATCTGGATTTGCAGGCCGCTTTTCCCGGGGGCAACCGAAGCGCTGTGGAAACTGGAAAACACCTGGGGCGTGCACTGGGCCGGAGTGCCGGTGGAAGAGGTGATCTGGGCCGGACTGACCATGTTGATTGCGGGCCCGTTTCTGCGGGTCTGCTGGACTCCGTCGGGGGCGCGCGGACCCGCCGCCAGTTTCTGCGCAAGCGCTTGACCGCAGGCGCAAACGGGGGTTAAAGTCATGAAATATGGCGACTTTACGGGAGCTGGATTTGTCCGCGGCGCTGGCGACGGCGGTAGCGGCCGTTACCGCGGCCGGGCGACTTTTGCTGGAACTGCGGCAGCGGCCGGTCGAGGTGCTGGGCGAGCCCGGGCATGACATCAAGCTCAAGGCCGACCAACTGGCCGAAGAGCGCATCCTGGACATCCTGAATGAACGGTTGCCGTTGCCGGTGCTGACGGAGGAGAGCGGCGAACACGGTG
Source organism: uncultured Verrucomicrobiota bacterium (assembly GCA_964567795.1). Lineage (GTDB taxonomy): Bacteria > Verrucomicrobiota > Kiritimatiellia > CAIQIC01 > Lenti-01 > Lenti-01. The sequence continues at coordinate 5,451 of CAZMOR010000075.1, read as the reverse complement.
GCGTGGGGGAAACCGCGCTGATGTGGGTGGTGGATCCGCTGGATGGCACGTTCAATTATTCGCGCGGAATGCCCCTGTGCTGTTCCTCGATCGGGCTGTGGGCGGACGGCCAGCCGGTGCTGGGCGCCGTGTACAATTTTTTCCTGGACCAGATGTTCACCGGCATTGCGGGGCAGGGCGCCTGGCTTAACGGCCAGCCGGTGAACGTTTCGGGTGAAACGCGGGTGGCGAAGGCTGCCCTGGCCACGGGCTTTCCCCACCACCAGGATTTCAACGATGCGCCGTTGCGGGAATTCATCCGGCAGGTGCAGGCGTTCAAGAAGATCCGCATGCTGGGTTCGGCGGCCCTGATGGGGGCGTATGTGGCGTGCGGCTGGCTGGATGCCTATGTGGAGGAGGACGTCTGGCTGTGGGACATCGCCGGGGCCGTGGCCATCGCCCGGGCGGCCGGTGCGGCGGTGGCGGTCCGTCCGGGCCGGGCCGGACGCTGGGCGCGCGAGGTGGTGTGCGCCGCGTCGCCGGAATTGCAACAGGCTTTGGAGGTGCGAAATCCATGAAAAAATCAACCAAAACGATCCTGGGCGTGCATGTGGCGCAGCGGACCAAGCACACGCCGAAAGTGCAGCAGATCCTCTCGGACTACGGCTGTTCCATCCGGACCCGCATTGGCCTGCATGATGCCAGCGACGGCTTCTGCTCGCCCAACGGCCTGATCCTGCTGGAAGTCGTGAGCAAAGCCGCGGAACTGGCGGCGGCGCTGGCCAAGGTGCCGGGGGTGACGGTCAAGAAAATGGTGTTTGAGGAGTAATCGCATGGCCCAGCTGAAAATCGCCAACATCCACACCCTGGTCACAGCGGATGACGCCTATCGCATCCTGCATGACGTGGACGTCCTGGTGGAGGGTGGCCAGATCGTGTCCATCGGCAAGAACCTGCCGGCGCCGCCGGACGCGCGCGTGCTGGACGGCCGCTGGTGCGTGGCCTATCCGGGTTTCGTCAACACCCATCACCATTTCTACCAGACCTTGACCCGGAACCTGCCGGCCGTGCAGGACGCCAAATTGTTCGACTGGCTGCTGTGGCTCTATGAGGTCTGGCGCGGCCTGCATCCGGAGGCCGTGCGCGTCAGCACGCAGATCGCGCTCGGGGAGCTGCTGTTGAGCGGCTGCACCACCAGCACCGACCATTTCTACGTCTTTCCGCGCACCGCCCCGCAGGAATTCCTCGACATCGAGATCGACACGGCGCGGGAAATCGGCGTGCGCTTCCATCCCACGCGCGGCAGCATGAGCCTGGGGCGCTCGCAGGGCGGGCTGCCGCCGGACGACGTCACGCAGAGTTGGGACGCGATCCTGGCGGACTGCGACCGGCTGATCAGGAAATACCATGATCCCAAGCCATTCGCGATGACCCGGCTCGTACTGGCGCCCTGCTCGCCGTTTTCAGTCACGAAGGAATCCCTTGCGGAAACGGCGGTCTTCGCGCGTGAAAAGAAGGTTTTCATGCACACGCACCTGTGTGAGACCCGGGACGAGCAGGACTTTTGCCTCCAGAAACTCGGCCTGCGCCCGTTAGACTATATGGAAAGCGTGGGGTGGGTCGGGCCGGATGTCTGGTATGCCCATGGCATCTGGTTCACGCCGGAGGAAATCCAGCGCCTCGGGCAGATGAAATGCGGCGTGGCGCATTGTCCCGTCAGCAACCTGCGCCTGGGCTCGGGCATCTGCCATGTGCCGGCGCTCTTGGACGCGGGCGTCCGGGTGGGCATCGCCGTGGACGGCAGCGCCAGCAACGATTCCTCGAACCTGCTCAAGGAGATGCAGACGGCGCTGCTGGTGCACCGCGTGGGTACGGATGTGACGGCGATGCCGCCGCAGAAGGTCATCCGCATGGCGACCCGCGGCGGCGCGGAGATTCTCGGCCAGCCCGAGATCGGCCAGCTCAAGCCAGGAATGGCGGCCGACCTGGCGCTGTTCCGCCTGGACCGCCTGGATTTCGCGGGGGCCATGACCGATCCGGCGCATGCCGTGCTGTTCTGTGGCAGCGCTCCCCGCGCCGAATACACGATCGTGGCGGGCAAGGTCCTGGTGGAGAAGGGCGAATTGGTGGGCTGGGACGAACGGGAGATCTTCCACCGGGCCAACGACCTGACCGCCGACCTGCTGCGCAAGGCCGGGAAATAACGCGGGGAATGAAGCAACTCCGACAGGCGGCGGCGCGCGAGCGCCGGGCTCCCATTTACTGGTGGCTGGTGCTGATGGTGGTCACCGGCGGGGCCCTGGTGTTCATGGTCTACGACCATTCGCCGCTGCTGGCGTACAGCCTGATGGTCCTGCTGGCCGCTGCCTGGGTGGCGCCGCTGCTGGCGCTGCAGTCGCTGGCCATGCCGCGGCGGCCGCTCAAGCCGCCGCCCCCGGCGGGCACGGGCACCTACGACGAATGGCGGAAACAGGCGCACCTGCTCGGCCGGTTGCTGCTGTATTACGGCGATGTGCCGGACATGCCCGGCGAGCTGCGCTGCGCCTTGCAGGCCGCCCGCGCCGATCTGCGCGACACCCTGCAGGCCCATCCGCTACGCGACGACCTGGAACGGGTTTGCGGGCGCATCCGCGCGGGCGCGTTGAAGGAGATCAAGAACTGGTTTGCGCGCGAATATCGCCGCGATATCCGCGAACTGGCCAACGAATACGAAAGCACGGCCGCCGCGGGCATGGATCCGGACAAGCGCCTGCTGGCCCTGCAGGCCGCGGTCGAAAAAGCCGCCGCCCTGATGAGCCGCAACTGCATGCCCCGGATCCTGGAGCGCGAACGCCTGGCCTGTGCCGTGGACTGCGCCTGGCTGGCCGTGCAGGCCTCCGTGGTGCCGGACGGCCAGGTGTCACCGGTGGACCTGGCGGAGATGCTGGTGATCGAATGGAGCGATTTCACGGAGCCCTGGCAGCCGGCCAGCGCGCTGCAGCGCGCCCTGGCGCGGCTGGAAGAACAGCCCGCACCTGCGCCGGCGGCCGCGCCCAACGCCGCGCCGGTGGTGGTGCTGGCGAATGGCAAGCGCTACCGCCGGGTGCGCGTGCGCGTCCGCCGCCAGCGGCGCCGGCCGGCCGGGTCGCTCCATCGCGGGCCCTCGATTTGGGAAGTGTTGACGTCCTTTGGCCAGTGGGTCCGCTATTCGGTCCGCGCCTGGACGTTCTATCGTTGAAAGAGAACAGCCGATGAAGAAGAAAGAACATGTGATCCCCAGCGCCCCGGTTCCGGTGCCCTACGGCGCCCATGTGATGGAGCAGGGCGTGCATTTCAGCATTTTCAGCCGCCATGCGACGCGCGTCTGGCTGCTGCTGTTCGACCACGCCGAGGACGAGACTCCGAAGGAGGAATTCGAGCTGCTGCCGGACCGCAACCGGCTCGGCGACCTGTGGCACCTGCACGTGCCGACTGCGCGCGCGGGGCAGTACTACGTTTACCGCATGGACGGCCCGCGCGACGGCGCCGCCGGCCAGGCCTTCGATCCCGCCCAATGGCTGCTGGATCCCTACGCCCTGGCCATCACCGGCCAGAAGCAGTGGGGCGACCACGAGGGCATCGTGCCCGGCCGCTTGATCAAGAGCGGGCGGCTGTTTCCCAAGGGCATCATCCTGAAGGACGACTTCGACTGGACCGGCGACCGCACCCTGCGCGTGCCGCTGCAGGAATCGGTCATTTACGAGGCCAGCGTGCGCGGCTACACGGCGCACCCCAGCTCGGGCTCGGCGAATCCGGGCACCTACCGCGGCCTGATCGACAAGATCCCGCACCTCAAGGAACTGGGCGTCACGACGCTCGAACTCCTGCCGTCGCAGGAGTTCAACGAGATGGAACTGCTCTGGGAGAACGGCGCGCGGCGCAACCTGCGGAATTTCTGGGGCTACAGCACGCTGGCGTTCTTCGCGCCGAACGGGCGCTTTGCCTGTGCGAACCAGCGCGGCGAACAGGTGCGCGAGTTCAAGGAGATGGTGCTGGCCATGCACCAGGCCGGCATCGAAGTCATCCTGGACGTGGTGTTCAACCACACCGCCGAGGGCGGCCTGGGCGGCCAGACGTTCTCGTTCCGCGGCATCGACAATCCCATCTACTACATGATGGAGGAGGACGGGAAGCGCTCCAAGAACTACACGGGCTGCGGCAACACCGTGAACGGCAACCATCCCGTCGTGCGCGATTTCATCCTGCACTGCCTGCGCTACTGGGTGCTCGACATGCGCGTGGACGGCTTCCGCTTCGACCTCGCCACCATCCTGGCGCGCGGCCGCGACGGCGAGCTGCTGGCGAATCCGCCGGTCATCGAGCAGATCGCCGACAACCCCATCCTGCGCGGCGTGAAGATCATCGCCGAGGCCTGGGACGCCGCCGGCGCCTACCAGGTCGGCTCCTTCCCGAACACGCGCTGGAGCGAATGGAACGGCAAGTTCCGCGACGACATCCGCGACTTCTGGAAGGGCGGCCCGGGGCAGTTGAGCACGTTTGCCACGCGCCTGTGCGGCAGCCCCGATCTCTACGACCGGCCCCGCCAGACGCCGCTCAAGAGCGTCAACTACATCGCCAGCCACGACGGCTTCACCATCGCCGACATCGCCAGCTACGCCGAGAAGCACAACCTGGCCAACTGCGAGGACAACCGCGACGGCGACAACCACAACCACAGCGACAACTGCGGCAAGGAAGGCCCGACGGACGATCCGGCCATCCTGGCGAAACGCCTGCGCCGCCAGAAGAACCTGATCGCCACGCTGTTCCTCTCGCAGGGCGTGCCGATGCTGCTCGGGGGCGATGAATTCGGCCGCACCCAGCAGGGCAACAACAACGCCTACTGCCAGGACAACGAGATCTCATGGGTCGACTGGAACCTGCTCAGGAAGAACCGCGACTTGTTCGACTTCACCCGGCGCGCGATCGAGTTCCGCAAGGCGCATCCGGCCCTGTGGCGCACGAGCTTCTTCAACGGCAAGAACCACGCTGGCGAATTCCCGGACATCCGCTGGTACGGCCCCGACGGCGCTCCGCAGCCGGACTGGGAGAAAGGACTCGCCCTGGCCTGCCGCATCGACGGCCGGAGCGCGCACACCGGCGCGGACGGCGAGGACGACCACCTGTTCCTGATCTTCAACTGCGGGAACGAAGCGGCGGATTTCGAGCTGCCGCCGAACGACAGCGGCGCGGCGTGGCAATACGCCTTCGGCACCGCCGAGCGGGAGCCCGCGCCGCGCGCCAAGGGCCGGCCAGTCGTGACCGTGGCAGCCCAGAGCCTGGCCGTCTACACCGCGCGCTGATCCGGCCCCGGGTGCGGGGAATCGCGGCTCGCGGATTTTTCCACACTGTAGAAAAAAGTTTTCCACAGTGTGGAAAAATTCCGCAAAGTTTTTCCATTGTGTGGAAAAATCGCTGAAAGTTTTTCCATTGTGTGGAAAAACGGGCGGCGGG
>CAZMOR010000074.1:0-4380 GCA_964567795.1 uncultured Verrucomicrobiota bacterium | reverse complement strand
CCCGCTATGATTCCGCCCCGACGACATGAAACCGACCCGTCCAGGAAGCCCTGCGATGAAAAAAACCTGCCTTTGCCTCCTGGCCGCCGCCGCGCTGGCGGCCGCCGCCCCGGCCCAGCTCCCCGGCCCCGGCCGCCCCGGACCCATGCGCGTGGCCATGGTCTCCGACGGCGGCACGTTCAGCGACAGTTCCTTCAGCCAGAACTGCCGCGAAGGCCTCGAGGAACTCATGTATTCCGGCGCCCCCATCTTCGTCCAGTTCGCCGAACCCATCTACCCCCTCAACTTCGAACGCAAGCTGGCCGCCCTCGCCGAGCGCGACTACCGCCTCATCATCGGCATCGGCTACCGCATGGTGGACGCCATCCGCAACGTCGCCGCCGAATACCCCCGCACCCTTTTTGCCGTCGTCGACGGCGATTACGAGGACATCCCCCACAATGTCTGGGCCCTGACCTTCCAGGTCGATGAATGCGCCTTCCCCGCCGGCTACCTCGCCGCCGCCTGGGCCGACCTGCAGGACCCCAAGGATCCCGCCGTCGCCTACATCGGCGGCGTCGACTGCGACAGCGTCAACCAGTTCATCACCGGCTTCCGCAACGGCGTCCACCACTACAACCGCATCAAGAACCAGCGCGTCCGCATCCTCGGCGACTATGTCGGCTCCTTCGACGATTTCGCCGGCGGCAAGGCCCTGGCCGGCAAGTTCCTCGACGACGGCGCCGATGTGATCTTCGGCGTGGGCTCCATCTCCGGCAACGGCGGCATCGCCGCCGCCAAGGAGCACGGCAAGTGGGCCATCGGCGTGGACACCGACCAGTACAACACCCTCGTCGACCAGCAGGACATCCTCCTGACCTCCTGCCTCAAGCGCATGGACCGCGCCGTCAACCAGGTCGTCACCGCCGCCATCGACAACCAGTTCTGGGGCGGCACGCGCTACATCGGCAACCTCGCCAACCACGGCGTCGGCCTTGCCCCCTACCACGATTTCGCCGGCAAGATCCCGGATCGCCTCCAGAAGGAAATCGTCGACCTCCAGCGCCGCATCCTCGAAGGCACCATCTCCACCGGCTGGACCACCAAGCCGACCGCGGAGAAAAAGGATAAAAGCAAGGCGGCGGCCCCCGCCGCGGACAACCCCGCCGCGGCTCCGTCTGCGGCGGACCAGCCCGCGGCGGCGGAATAACCCTTGTCCGCGCCATGAAAACCGCGCTGTTCTCCCGCCTCTTCGGCTCCCGGCCCAAAACCGTCATCGGCATGATCCACGTCCGCGCCCTGCCCGGCACGCCCCGGCATGCCGGCGGCCTCGCGCCCATCCTCGACCAGGCCCTCGCCGAGGCCGAAACCTACCGCGCCTGCGGCATCCACGCCCTGATGGTCGAGAACATGCACGACGTCCCCTACGTGAAAAACCCCGGCCCCGAAATCACCGCCGCCATGGCCGTCCTCGCCCGCGAGGTGAAGCGCGCCCAGCCGCAGCTGCCCCTCGGCATCCAGATCCTCGCCGGCGCCAACCAGGAGGCCCTCGCCGCCGCCCTCGCCGCCGGCGCCGACTTCATCCGCGCCGAGGGCTTCGTCTTCGGCCATGTCGCCGACGAAGGCTACATGGATTCCTGCGCCGGCGCCCTCCTGCGCCACCGCCAGGCCATCGGCGCCGGACAGATCGCCGTCTTCACCGACATCAAAAAGAAGCACTCCGCGCACGCCATCACCGCCGACGTGGATATCGTCCAAACCGCCCACGCCGCCGAATTCTTCCTCTCCGATGGCCTCATCCTCACCGGCGCCGCCACCGGCGAAGCCGCCAGCGCGGATGAACTCCGCGCGGTCTACGCAGCGACGAAACTCCCCGTCCTTGTCGGTTCCGGCATCACCGCCGAAAACCTGAAGTCCTATCTCCCCATCGCCGACGCCTTCGTCGTCGGCTCGTACTTCAAGCAAAACGGCTATTGGGAGAACGCACTCGACCCGGACCGCATCCGGCGCCTCCTCGACGCCCTCGCCTGAACCCCCATCCGCCGCACCGCGGCCCCCCATGCGGGGAATCGCGGCTTCCGGTTTCCTGTAACCGCGCCCGGTCCCCTGCAGCTGCGCCCGCTGGGCGCGGGGCTTCCGCCCCCCTGTAGCTGCGCCCGCTGGGCGCGGGGCTGTTGATTCGCCCGCACCAGACCGGCGGCAAAAAATCGAAATCCGCCTTAATCTGAGGAATAGGTCGCCTTCAGGTGGATCTCGGTGATGCAGTCGTTGACGTTGTTCTTCACCTGGATCTTGCAGGCCGTGTTCGCCGGCATGACCACCGCACTGCTGAACGGCGACTTGTGGCCCGCGTTGTGGAAGCTGCCGGCACCGGCCACGCCTTCGTTCACGATGAATTCCAGGGGAATGTCGATCGGTGCGTTGGCCGCCAGGTTGTCGGTCGTCGTCCAGGAAGCCTCGATCGTGACCGTGCCCGCGCCCGGCGTGGCATCGGTCAGCACGGTGAACGAGGTCTCGCCGAGAATGCGCCGCGACTTGTCGAAGAGTACCTGGGTCGTCACCTCGGGCACGGGATCGGCGGTTTCGTTCGGCTCCGTGTCCGGCTGGTGCACGACATCCGTCGCGTTGGTGTTCACGATGTCCGTCGCCGAGGCGGAATCGTCGTTGTTGTCATCTTCGCATCCCGCCCCGAACCCCGCGCACGCCATGATCAAACCGCTGATGCAGATTCCCCGCCACCACATTGCCGTTTTCATTGTGTCCTTTTGTAATTGGGCCGCGATCCTCTTGTGGGGGATGATTCTACCCGGCGGTTTCCCTGAATACAACCGGAAGCCGCCGCCGGCCGGAAAAACGCCGCGAAAGCGCCTTTTTTGAGCCTTACGGGCCATTTCCGGCCTTGCGCCCCCCCCCCCCCCGGGCTCATGCCGCGATTCCCCGCATCCGGGCCGCCGCAACGCCTTGATGGATGCCCGACGGAAACCCCGCCGGACGTCAGCGCGTCGCCAGCCCTTTCCGGAGCGTGAAGGTGAAGGTTTCGCTGGTCGGCATGGGATTGTCCGATTCGTTGTTCATGCCCCAGACTTTCCACGTGTGCACGCCCAGCCCCCCCACCGTCATGACGGTCGCGGTGTCACCCGTGTCTTTGCGCATATCGTCCACTTGAACCATGTAGTAGGTGGCGCCGGGCACCGCCGTCCAGCTGAAGGTGAGATCGTTCCGGACATCGCTGGGCACGAAAAGGGTCGCGTCGTCGTCGGGCGAAACCAGTTGCGGCGCCGTGGCTGGAACCACCAGCGGCGGCAGCGTCCCGTCATCTCCGCCCGCCGGCGAGTTGGTGCCGCCGGCTCCTCCGCCATCGGGTTCGTCATCGCCGCCGCCGCCGCATCCCGACACCGACAGGGACAAACCGACCGTCAACAGCCCGATGCACATGCAATCCCGCCACTTCAACGTACTCATGTGTTTCCTTTTGTTTTGTTCGTAATGTCGGCATCTCACGGTGTCCACAACCCTCCGTTCCATGGATTGGTTGTGGCCTTCTGCCGATGAATGCGGCCCCGCCAATTATTCACCCAGGGGCATGACGGCCCGCACGCGATAATATTTTGTCGTGTCGCTTCCCGGCTGAACCACGGCGATCGAAGGACTGGTCCCGGGCGGACCGATCAGGCCGCCGCCGACATCGGCCCACGGTCCCGGAACCACGGGCGCGCCATTCGTGGCTTCCACCCGGTACAGGCGGGTGGGCCGGCTGGCCCAATACACGGTGTCGAGACCTCCGCCCCTCGTCACCGCGGTGATTGCGAGGTGTTCGCTCGTCAGGGGATCGGTATCGGCCCTGTATTCCTCCACATCCGGGGTGTCGTCCCCGTCGGGATAGGACCCGCCCAGCGTGGTCAGATCGCCGGCGCGCTGCATTTCCCAGGCGTCCGGAATGCCGTCGGAATCGGTGTCCGGCCCGGAGGAGAGCGTCGCCGTGCGCACGTAGGCCTGGGCGTTGTTCAGGCTGATCCAACCGATGTTCTCGCCCCAGACGTAGCCCGACAGGTTGCCCGTCAGCAGGTCGATCCGCGGCGCGCCTTGCGCCTGTTCGAAGTTGATCCAGCCGATGTTCGGCGCCCACGCATAACCCGTCAGGCGCCCTTGCCCGTCATGGTTGACGCCCCAGTCCGTAGCGGAACCGTTGGAATAATGCCAGCCGTTCGTCGGTCCGTTGCCGAGGTTGATCCAGCCGCAATTCGCGCTCCACGCCTGGCCCGAGCAGTAGGCCTGCCCCACCACGGCGCCGTTCGTGACATCACCTTGAGCGTCGATCCAGCCGATGTTCGCGCCCCACGCGTACGGATGCGCCGGATCGATCGTGCTGGCGGCGAAAACCGAGGAGGCCAACATCAGCCC
>CAZMOR010000073.1:0-3523 GCA_964567795.1 uncultured Verrucomicrobiota bacterium | reverse complement strand
AGGGCCTCGGTCGGCGCGGCGTATTGTTCGGCAAATTCCATGGCGCTTCCTATCGCAGCTCGAATTCCACCAGGTAGCCCGTGTGGTCGGACACCCGGCCGTAGCGGTTCGCGGTGAACAGCTCTTCCGCCCCGACCGCCCGCAGCCGGTTGTCCTGGCGCAGCCAGATGTAATCAATGCGTCCGTCCGCGGCCAGCAGGCGCAGCGCGTCCGGCGCCCGCTCCCGGAAGACCTTCTGGAACACCGGCGGGGCAGCGATCTTCAGGTACTGGTCCTCGTATTCGCCCGTGTCCACGATGTGCCGGTAGGGCTCGCTGCCGGCCGGGATGTTGAAGTCGCCGCAGACCAGCGTGGCGGCCACCTCGGGCGTCTGCTTGTCCGCGGCCCATTGCTGCAGCCGCTCGAACTGCGGGTAAAAGCCGCCGCTCGGCCAGCTCAGGTGCGCGCTGAACACGTTCAGCAGGCCGAAATACGGCACCGCCACCTGCGCCATGACGATCTTGCGCGCGTGGATGTCGTAGGGATCCTGCCCGTCCGACACGTACCCCGCGTCGGTGAAGGTGAACGGATACCGGCTCAGAACCGCCACCCCCTCGCGGTAGCGGTCGAATCCGAGGTGCGACCAGTCCGTGTGGAGCTGATAGGGCTCCGGCAGGTGGCTGTTGATGAGCCGCGCGGCGTTCGACGCCCAGTCGCCCGCGCCGTCGTTCCAGTTCTCGCCCACCTCCTGCAGGCAGGCGATGTCGATATCCTGCTCGCGCATCGCCCGGGCCACCTGCGCGAACTTCCGCAGCTGGTCCTCCTCCTGGTAGGTGTGCAGGTTCAGCGTCAGCACCTTGAGCGGGCTGTGTTGCGCGCGGTAATTAAGCCCGCCGTGGTTGTCCCAGACCGTGCCGCGGCGGGTGCGGCACTCGACGGCGAATTCAACCCGGTAGGCCTGCTGCAGCGGAATGCGCGCCGCCCACACCTCCCAGCCGTAGCGGTTGGGATTGCGCGCGTTGCTGCCGAGGCTCCGGTCCCAGTGGTCGCGCCGGAAGTAGGCATGCGCGGCGTGGCGCGTGTTCCAGCCGTCCGTGCTCCAATGCACCGTCACGGCCTCCGGCCCGGCCTCCTGCCGCACCGCCACCTCGACCGGCAGCGACACCAGCCCCGCCGGCAGGCGCGGACTGCAGCCGACCACCCGCACGTCCACCGGTTCGTAGACAATCACGCCCGAATCCGCATCCAGCCGGTAGTTCTGGCCGAAGCGGCTGTCCCAGTGCACCCCGCCCTCGTGCTCCACGCATGCCGCGAACTGGATGTTGCCCGGAATCGGCGAATCCATCGTCAGCGGCATGGCCACCTCCGCCACCCAGGCCTCGTCACCCCCGGACAGCGGACAGCGATATTCGGCCGGAGCGACCCGCCAGGCGCCGTCCTCTCCGCACCAGTGCACCCCCACCCACTTCCCGAAGCCCAGGTTCCGGACCCGCAGGGCGAACGAAATCTCCTGGAAGGTGCCGCCCACCGTCCGGGAAATCACGTTTTTCGCATAGATGAATTGAATTTCCGTTGCCATGGCTGGGCCACCCGGCAGGGCGGCCTGAAATGAGTGGTTTCACTGTAGGGGAGGGGGTCCGGCCGGGCAAGGTTTTAATCACCTCCCCTCTTCGGGGGCGACTGTAACCGGACGGCCCCGGCAGACGACTGGAGGATATGAACTGAAATGCATTTTCCAACGGACAGAACCATGCTACCCTCTTTCATCATATCCACGGAGTTTGCCATGAAAATGCGCCCCTTGATCCGGCCCCTGTTTCTCACCGCCGCGCTGCTCGCGCTCGCCTCCGGTTGCGCCACCACGGACTTCGTCACCGGCAAGGACACCCAGAACATCTACTCCCTCGACGATGACATCAACTTCGGCAAGGAGTTCTACAAGGAAACTATCGACGAACTGAAAAAGGAAAAGGAGCCGATCGACAACGATCCGGCGCGCGTCGCCTTGGTTCGGGAAGTCACGGCCAACATCGCCGCGGTCGCCAACATCACCAACCTGCCCTACGAAGCCACCTATATCGGCGACCCCGAAATCGTCAACGCCTACGCGTTTCCCGGCGGCCACATCATGATCTTCGAGGGCCTGTGGGATGAGAAAGAGGGCCTTGTCCAGACCGTGGACGAACTGGCCGCCGTCGTCGCCCATGAACTCGCCCACGTGAACTGCCGGCACTCCACCGAGGAGATGACCCGCGAAATGCTGCCCAACCTCCTGCTGGCCGGCGGCATGATCTGGGCGGAGATTGAAGAGGACGAGGACCTCCAGCTGCTGTTCGGCGGCCTGATGCTCGTGCACGACGGGCTCATCGTCACCAAGTATTCCCGCGAAGACGAGAAGGAAGCCGATATCGTCGGCATGATGTACATGGCCAAGGCCGGTTACAACCCCGAAGCCGCTCCGCAGCTCTGGGAGCGCCTCTGCAAGGCCCAGGACAACCAGGTGGAGAAAGTGCTGAGCATCTTCTCCACCCACCCGCGCGACTACAAGCGCAGCGAGCGCCTGCGCGCGCATCTGGCCGAGGCCCAGGCCCTGTACGCCGCCGCCCCCCACCGGAAAGACGGGTCCAAGAAGATCAGCGATGTCGTGCCGCCCTTGAAGGAAAAAAAGACCAAGAAAGAGAAGGCATCGAAGAAATCGAAAACCTTCAAGGACGTGATGGGCGACGATTCGGATTCCTGATCCGCCCCCCATGCGGGGGCGCGCGGCTCATCATTCGAGACCGCGGTCTTCCAACTCCCCCTCCTCGAGCCCGATGTAGTGCCCCAGTTCGTGGAAATACGTCACCCGCACCTCCTCCCGGAAGATTTCCTCGTCGCCCTCCGCGTAATCCCAGAGATTTTCCAGGAACAGGAGGATTTCCGGCGGCAAGGGGTCGCCGCTTTCCGCGCCTTCGGCGCAGTTCGGTCCCACGAACAGGCCCAGCAGGTCCGGATCGACGCCGTCGCGCGCCATCGCCTTCGTCGGCCGCGGCAGCATCACCACCGGCACCTCGGCCGCGCGGCGGGCCATCTCGCGCGGCAGTTCCTGCCGCAGCGCCGCCACCTCCGTCTTTGCCATCCGTTCCAGGGCCGTCAGGTTCATGCCCCCATCCTGCCCCTTTCGGCCCAAATTCCAAGTTTTTCCATGCACTGGAAAACCGTTCGGAAATTTTTCCACACTGTGGAAAACCGTTGAGCCGCGAGCCCCCGCACGGGGGCGGTCAGAGAATCAGCATGCAATCGCCGTAGCTGTAAAAGCGGTAGCGCTCGCGAATGGCCTCGCGGTAGGCTTCCAGTACGAATTCGCGGCCCGCGAAGGCGCTGATCATCATGATCAGCGTGGACTTCGGCAGGTGGAAGTTGGTCACCATGGCGTCCACGAGCTTGAAATCGTAGGGCGGGTAAATGAACAGGTCCGTGCGGCCCTGCCCCGCGCCGAAGCCCTCCGGCCGTGCGGCGGCGCTTTCGAGCGTGCGCACGCTGGTGGTGCCCACGGCCACCACGC
>CAZMOR010000072.1:0-20884 GCA_964567795.1 uncultured Verrucomicrobiota bacterium | reverse complement strand
GTGGAGTAGCGTAGAAACGGCGCACGTTTTCGCTTGTCGAAGACCGTGGGACGGTAGCTCAGTCGGTAGAGCACGAGCCTTTTAAGCTTGTGGTCGCGGGTTCGATCCCCGCCCGTCTCACCATTTTATCCCGGAGGGCCGTCAGGCGCTCCGGGATTCCTGTTTTCAGGGCACGAGGAGCTCGAAGCCGGTGGCGGGGTCCGGCAAGCGGCGGGCGCTGCAGCCCGTGAGTTCGACGAGGACCACCTCCAGCACGTGCCAGGTCTTGACGCCGGTGCGGATGCAGCCGGTGATGGTCTGCTCGCCGCGGCCGCACGCGAGGTGGACATGGAGGATCGGGGCGCCGCGCGCATCGGGGAAGAGCGTGCCGGTGCCGACGACTTCGTGGACGTTGTCCAGCACGGTGGTTTGCGGCGCGATCGGCGGCGGGCAGCGCGCCAGCTGCGGACCCGTGACGAGAACGCTGCCTTGGTCGGCACCCCCGTGGAGCGTGAGCGCGGCATGGGTGATGCCGTGTTCGGCGCAAAAGCGCTCGATGCACTCGTGAATGATTTCGCCGTCTTCCAGCCGGAGGATGAACACGCGCCCGAGACTGGCCTGGCTGAATTTCATTACGGCACGAGGTGCGTGCCGTTCCGGCCGGCGATGGCTTCTTCGAGCAGGAACGGCTGGGTGATGATAACTTCCTTGCCGCCGTGCTCGAGGAAATCGATCGCGGCTTCGATCTTCGGGCCCATGCTGCCGGCGGGGAACTGGCCTTCGGCGAGATACTTCTTCGCTTCGGCGACGGTGAGCTTGTCGAGCAAGCGCTGGGTCGGCTTCTTGAAATCGATGGCGACCTTGTCGACACCGGTGGAAATGATGAAGAGATCGGCCTTGAGGTTCTTGGCGAGGAGGCACGAGGCGAGATCCTTGTCGATGACTGCGGCGCAGCCTTCGAGATCGCCCTTCTCGTTTTCGCGGACGGGAATGCCGCCGCCGCCGACGGCGATGACGACGACATCCTGGTCGAGCAGGAGCTTGATCGTGTTTTCCTCGATGATCTTGAGCGGTTGGGGCGACGCGACGACGCGGCGCCAGCCGCGGCCGGCGTCCTCCTTGAGCACCCAGCCGCTTTCGGCCTTGTGCTTCTGGGCTTCGGCCTCGGTGTAGAACGAGCCGATGGGCTTGGTGGGATTCGTGAACGCCTTGTCGTTCTTGTCGACCAGGACCTGGGTGACGACGGTGGCGATGGGCTTGCGGATGCGGCGGTGGCGGAGTTCGTTGTCGAGCGTCTGGCCGATCTGGTAGCCGAGGGCGCCCTGGGTGTCGGCGACGCAGCTGTCGAGCGGCACTTCATGGAGGACGTTGCGGGCGAGGTCGGAACGGAGGAGGATGAAGCCGACCTGCGGGCCGTTGCCGTGGGTGACGACAACGCGGTAGCCGGCGGCGACGAGCGCGGCGATGTGGTGCGAGGTTTCGCTGGCGGCGTGATACTGGTCCGCGACGGTGATCTTCTTGCTGTCGAGGATGAGGGAATTGCCACCGATGGCGATGACGGCGAGAGGACTTTTCATGTGGGTCGGGCTCCGTGTGGGTTGGTTAATGACTGTGGGGGCAACCGCCGCCGGCGCAGCCGCAGCCGCGCGTGGGGCAGCTGCCGGTGCCGCAGGGCGGCGGCGAAAAGGCTTTGGCGGATGAGACCTTGGCGCTGAAGGTCGAGAGCTGTTTTTCGAGTTTCTGCGAGCCGCAGTTCGGACAGACCGGCTTGCGCGCACCGGTGATCAGGAGTTCGGCGATTTCGCCGCACGATTGGCAGATGTATTCGAAGAGCGGCATGGCGCTATTTCGCGGCGGCGAGGGCGTCGAGCAGCGCCTGGGCCTGGCGCATGCCGACGAAGTCCGAGACTTTCCGGCCATCCTTGAAAATCACGAGGTAGGGGATGGTGTTGACGCCGAACTGGGCGGCGAGATCGCCATGGTCGTCGACGTTGATCTTGCCGATCTTGACTTCGGGCATTTTCTGCGCGACCTGGTCGAGGATGGGAATCTGCATGCGGCAGGGGCCGCACCACGGGGCCCAGAAATCCACCAGCGCGAGGCCGGAGGCGACGAAATTCGGGAACGTCTGCGGGTTCAATTCGGTGCTCATCGGTTCTCCTGAACGATACGACGACGAATTTGTATCACGACCGCCGAAACAGGGACAACAGGCATTTTTAGAAATTGGGGTTGCGGGCCGAAGCGTTTCTATGGATTCAGGAAGCGCTGCAGGGCGGCGGCATCGAGGAGGCCGGTGCCGTAGCCGCCGGCCGGAGCGGGCGAGAGCGCTTTCGCCAGGGCCGCCAGCGCGGCGGTCGTGCTGGCCGTTGGATGGCGGTTGAGATATTGCGCCAGGGCATTGGCCACCGCCGCGGACGAGATGGAGGTGCCGGCGTAGGTGCCGGCGGGGCCGTGGTAGCCAACCGGCAGCGTGGCGGTGGCCGAGGCCGAAAGATCCACGAAGTCGCCATGGTTGGAATTGGCCCAGACCTGGCCGTCGGCGGTGACGCCGCCGACCGCCAGGACGTTGTCATAGGCCGCGGGATAAACGGGGGCGCCGGTGGGTTCATTGCCTGCGGCGGCGACAAGAATCAAGCCCTGGTCGGCGGCGGTTTGGATGGCGGTGCGCATGAAATCGCTGTCGGTGGCGGAGCCCCAGCTCAGATTGACCACCTTGGCGCCGGCCTTGGCGGCATAGGCGAGCGCCTGCATCAGGGCGAAGTTGGACGTGATGCCGTTCTCATCGAATGCGCGGACCGAAACCAGCGGCAGGGTTGAAGCGGATGACAATCCATCCGCGGCCAGGACACCGGAAGCCAGGTAGGCCATCTGCGTGCCATGTCCGGCGGGATCCGCCAGCGCGCGCTCCGGGTCGACGGCATCCCAACCGGCGGCGAGAACCGCGCCCAGGCCGGCATGGGGATCCAAGCCGCTGTCGAGGACCGCGACCGGGATGGCGCCGTTGGCGGGCGGGGTCACAGCCGGGAGGGTGTCGCTTTCGGCCGCGGCGCGGGCCAAGTCGCCAGGCAGGCGGGTGACATAATTCAGTTCGGCATGGGCCAGGAGGGGATTGCCGGAAAGTTGTGCCAGAAGCGCCTCGACATTGGTGCCGGGCGGAAAGCGAATCAAGTAGACGCCCGTGGAAGCATCTCCATCCACCAGCATGCCGCCGATTTGATCAAGCAAATCCTGGAATTGAGCGTAGGTGGTGCCAGGCTTGGCCCCCACCAGCAATTCGTCTTTGATGTATTCAGGGGTGGTCCCCGAAACACCGCGCGAAGTTTCAAAGCGGGTTGAACGACGGGGAACCGGTTGGGCGGCGGACTCTTTTCCGGGAGAAAAAACCTGGATTTCCTTGAGCTTGGGAACCGGTCCCAACGGTCCACGCAATACTTTCCATGTCAACAGGTAATCACAATCATTCAAGATCGATTCCAATGCATGGTCCAGATCCTGGCCGCGAATGGCCCCCGTGATTTTGATCTGGAGGCTGGGATCAAGACGGACATCCACTCCGGCACTGGCAAACTGGTTGAGGACCTCCGCCAACGGCGTATCCTTGACTTGGAGCCAGAGACGGTCGCCATCCAGGCGGAAATAGAGTGCCCAAACCGGCGAAGAGAGGAGAAAAAGGCCGCCGGCAATGAAAATCAGGGGGATTTTTCGCATAAAACCGCCTGGTAATCGAGCCAGTCGTAATAATCCGGGGTATCGAAGGCCGGAGAGGGTGCCATGGGTCTAAAAGCGGGAGATGGGGCGGCCTTGACGTCCGGAATTTCCAATTTATTTGAGGTTTTATGATTGGATGAGTCCAGAACGGTAATGAGAATGCCGTCCGGGACGTCGGAGGACCGGCGGAAACCCTTCGGAACCTGAACTTGAATGGGCTGATCGGGAGGCAAGGCGCCGGCCTGCAACCGTTCGGCCGTTTCGGGGGACAGAAAACCTTGGATTTTCCCGTTTTTATCGCGGGTCCAGAGCAGCGCGGCCGTGCATCGGGCGGCGGGGGTTTCCGGAGCCTCGGCCAGGCGGTAAATTCCCCGGAAAACACGGAGCCATTCACCGTTTTTCAGATGATACAGGTGGACACTGTCGGCGTAGCCGGTGGCCACCGCCTGGGCCGCGGTAAAGCAGCCATGCTGCCGGCTGGCCAGTTTGCGAAGTTTGCGAGCGAGTTCTTTTGAGGATGTACCCATGGCCACTCCGGAAAACCGATTATTGTGGATAAAACCACAACGGCAGGGCGGGTGCAAGCAAATAGGCTGGATTGGGGTTGCGGGCGGCCATCGGGTATCCTATAAAAGCCGGATGATGATTCATGATTTGTTCAACAATGCGACCCTGGTGGCGGCGGTGGCAAGCTGGCTGGTCGCGCAGTTCATCAAACTGGTGCTGTTTCTGGCGCGGGAGCGGAAATTCGACTACGGGTTTCTCTTCCGGTTGGGCGGGATGCCCAGTTCGCATACTTCATCGGCCGCGGCCTGCGCCATGTCGGTGGGGTTGCGGTCCGGATTCGGTTCGACGGTGTTCGCCGTCGCATTGGGCATGCTGGCGCTGATCATGATCGACGCCCAGAGCGTGCGGCGCGCCGCCGGCACTCAGGCGCGGTTGTTGAACCAGATGGCCGAAGAGTTCTACCGCAACCACAAATTCTCGCCGGAGAAATTGGTGGAATTCCTGGGTCACACCCGGATGGAAGTGCTGATGGGAGCGCTGCTGGGCATTGGCATTGCACTGCTGGTGCACGGCTTGTTTCCGGTGTGGGTACTGGGCCAATAATTGTTGGATTTTCGTCAAGACGGAGTTGACGCAACCGCTATTAAGCGTATGATGCTCTCAAGAGTCGTCTAATAAGGAGCTGTGAAAAATATGAAGCGCAAGGTCTTTGGTTTCACCCTGATCGAACTGCTGGTGGTTATCGCCATCATCGCCATGCTGGCTGCCATCTTGGTGCCGGCCGTCAACAAAGCGCTAGTTAGTGCGGCCATGGTGCAAACTACTTCCAACGGCGCGAATATTTATAAGTCTGCTTTCGCCGGCCAGATGGACGACGTGGTTTTAGGCGGTGGCTATTCGGCCTGGCCTTCCAATGCAACGTCCTCGACCGAGTATTTCATCAACTTGGTGACCTCGGGCGTCATGACGGTTTCCTTCGACTTTTTCTCGGCCCGTGGTTTGCCGGCGGTGAAATCCTCGGATGCCAGCCAGTTCAAGCCGGAGGGAAATGCCTGGAATCTAGTGAATTTCGTGACCGACCCCAAGGAAGGCACGCCGTGGATTTTCACTCGGAATGGTCCGGATACCGTGCCGATGAACAAGAATGCCATCGAGCTTAAGGCAGATACCGAGCCGTTTGGGGTTGCCGGCATGGTGGTGGTGCTGAAGGGTGGTTCTGCATTCTCGCTGAAAGGCAAGCAGCTGACGGGTGAATACATGAATCCCGCGCAGGATACGGAAGCCTCGATCAACGTGGTTGGTCCTTAAATTTACGACTCTTCAGGATGGAAAGGCTGTGACACCGTTGCGCGGTCCCGGCCTTTTCGTTTATCGGCCGGCGTTGAGGGAAGCACCGAAAGGACGGGCACATGTGCGGCATCGTAGGTTACGTGGGACCACGGAATTCGGTTCCGCTGCTGATCGAAGGGCTGAAGCGGCTGGAATACCGCGGCTATGATTCGGCCGGGGTGGCGGTGCGCCGGGCCGACGGCACGCTGGCGGTCTGCAAACGCGTGGGCCGGCTGGCGAACCTGGAAGAGGCGCTCGAGGCGCAGCCCCTGGCCGGCGGCCTGGGCATCGGGCACACCCGCTGGGCCACCCACGGCGAACCGTCCGAAATCAATTCGCATCCGCACCTGGACTGCCGCGGCAACATCGCGGTGGTGCACAACGGCATCATCGAGAACTACCAGGAATTGCGTGCCGGCCTGGAGGCCAAGGGCCATGTGTTCCGGTCGCAGACCGACACCGAAGTGATCCCCCACCTGATCGAAGAACATCTTAAAAGCGGACAGAGCTATGCGGAGGCGCTGCGCGAAGCCCTGCGCTCGGCCCGCGGGGCCTATGCGCTGGGCGTGGTGTTCCGCGACGAACCGGAGGCGCTGTATGCCGCGCGCTGCGGCAGTCCGCTGATCATCGGCGTGGGCACCGGCGAGCAGTTCATTGCCAGCGACGTGCCGGCCATCCTGAACCGGGTGCGGCAAGTGATTTATCTCAACGATGGCGAAGTGGCGGAATTGCGTCCGGACGGCGTTACGCTGAGCAAGCTGGACGGGACGCCGGTGAAGCCCGAGATCAAGACGGTCACGCTGAAGGCGGAAGCGGCGGAGCGGGCGGGATTCGAGACCTTCATGCTGAAGGAGATTCACGAGCAGCCGCGCGTGCTGCGGACGCTGCTGGCGGCGCATGTGCGTCCGGACGGCACCGTGGACGTCGGCGAGGCGGAAGCCGTGCTGGCGGCGCAGGCGGCCGGCGTGCAGCGCGTGCTGATCCTGGCCTGCGGCACCGCGCACTACGCGGGCATGTATGGCCGGCTGCTGATCGAGCGCTGGACGGGCATTCCCTGCGAGACGGATCTGGGCAGCGAATTCCGCTACCGCACGCCGCGGCTGCCGGAGCGGACGCTGGCCATCGCGGTTTCCCAGTCCGGCGAGACGGCGGATACGCTGGCTTCGGTGCGGCTCGCGCGCGAGCTGGGCTGCCAGGTCGTCAGCATCTGCAACGTGCCCGGCAGCACGCTGCTGCGCGAGAGCGATGCCGCGCTGCTGACGCAGGCCGGGCCGGAAATCGGCGTGGCCTCGACCAAGGCCTTCACCGCGCAATTGATGGCGTTTGCTTTGCTGGCGCTGCGCCTCGGCCGCCTGCGCGGCACGCTCGACGCGAAGCGCGAGCGGGAACTGACCGCGGAACTGGCGCGGATTCCGGACTGCATCCACCGCGTGCTCGACCGCCAGGACGACATCCGGGATATTTCGCACAAGTACTTTGAATGCTACAACGCCCTGTATCTCGGGCGCCGGTTCAATTATCCGGTCGCGCTCGAAGGCGCGCTCAAGAACAAGGAAATCTCCTACCAGCACGCCGAGGGGTACGCGGCCGGCGAAATGAAGCACGGGCCCATCGCGCTGATCAACGAGTTCCTGCCGGTGGTCTGCATCTGCACTCCCACGGCCGACGAAGTGCACGACAAGATGATCTCGAACCTCAAGGAGGTCGAAGCGCGCAAGGGCCGCATCATCGCGATCGTCGCCGAGGGCGATGAATCGCTGCGCGGACTGGCGCAGGACCTTATTCCGGTGCCGGCGGTCTCGGAGGAGTTGTCGCCGCTGGTCAATGTGATCGCGCTGCAGCTGTTCGCCTATCACAACGCGAAGGCGCGCGGGGCGGACATCGACAAGCCGCGCAACCTGGCCAAGAGCGTGACGGTGGAATAAAGCGGAGGCGCGGGCATGGCGCGGTTTATCATCCGGGGCGGAAACAAGATCGGGGGCATCTTCCGGCCGCTCGGGAACAAGAACGCGGTGCTGCCGATGCTGGCGGCCGGCGTGCTGACCGACGAACCGCTGGTGCTCGAAAACGTGCCCGTCATCCGCGACGTGGAAAACATGCTGAAGCTGCTGGCCGACCTGGGCGTGGCGGTGGCGCGGCGGGGGCATACGGTCGAACTTTGCGCCCGGAACCTGAAGAAGACCACCCTGGACAAGGACCTCTGCACAAAGGTCCGCGGCTCGATCCTGATGGCCGGTCCGCTGCCGGCGCGGCACGGTAGCGCCACGTTGTTCGCGCCGGGCGGCGACGTGATCGGCCGCCGGCGGCTCGACACCCACTTCGAGGGCCTGGACCAGCTCGGCATCGGCATGGCCTGGCAGGGCGACGCCTTCCGGCTGCGCCGCCGGCGCCTGCGCGGCGCGGACATCCTGCTGGACGAGGCTAGCGTGACCGCCACCGAGAACATCCTGATGGCGGCGACGCTGGCGCCGGGGCGCACCACGATCCTCAATGCAGCCTGCGAGCCGCACGTGCAGGACCTCGGCGTGCTTCTGTGCCGCATGGGCGCGCGGATTTCCGGCCTGGGCACCAACCGCATCGAGATCGAAGGCGTGGCGAAACTGGGCGGCGCCCGGCACCGCGTCGGTCCCGACTACATTGAGATCGGCAGTTTCCTGGCCGCGGCCGCCGCCACGGGCGGCGCCTTGACCGTGACGGAACTGCCGGATGCCACGACGCTGAAGGTGATGCAGCGGGCGTTCAGCCGCCTGGGCGTAAGCTGGAAAACCGCGGGTGGGCAACTGCACCTGCCGGCCCGGCAGCCGTTGCAGGTGCGCAAGGACCTGGGCGGGGCGATCCCGAAGATGGAGGACGGCATCTGGCCGGCGATTCCGTCGGACCTGCTGAGCGTGGCGCTGGTGCTGGCGACGCAGACCCGCGGCGAAGTCCTGTTCTTCGAAAAGCTTTTTGAAAGCCGGATGTATTTCGTGGACCGCCTGCTGGAAATGGGGGCGACGCTGGTGCAGTGCGATCCGCACCGCGTGGTAGTCAGCGGCCCCGTGAAACTGCGGGCCCAGCTGATCACCAGCCCCGACATCCGCGCCGGCATGGCGCTGATCATCGCGGCGCTGTGCGCCAAGGGGACCAGCGTGATGGAACAGGCCGAGATGGTGGACCGCGGTTACGAGAAAATCGAAACCCGCTTGCGCGCGCTGGGCGCCGACATCCGCCGCGAAGAGTAGCCACCGGGAGGAAACCACATGATGCCAAGCATCCACCGCCGGGAATTCCTGAAGGGGGCCACCCTGGCCGCGACAGCCGCGGTCTTGGTGCCCCGGTCATTCGCCGCGGCCGAGGCCGCGCCCCGGGCGAAACTGGTCGTGGTGCATGGCACGGACATCGCCCGCATGCTGGCGGCGGGCATGCAGGCCATGGGGGGCTGGGGCGCCTTCATTCAGAAAGGCAAGCCGGCGACCGTGAAGCCCAACATCGGCTGGGCGTCCACGGCGGAGCAGGGCGGCAACACGAATCCGGAACTGGTCGCGGAATGCATCCGCGCCTGCCGGGCGGCCGGCGCCTCGGCCGTCGTGATTCCGGAAAAGCCCTGTTCGCCCGCGCGGGTCAGCTTCGAGATGAGCGGCATTGCCGCCGCGGCGAAGGAGGCGGGCGCGCGGCTGTATGAATTGCAGGACGAACACTGCCGTTCCGTTGAATTTCCGCGCGGCAAAATCCTGCGCCAGGCCGACGTGGCGATGGATATTCTCGACACCGGCTGCCTGATCAATCTGCCGGTGGCCAAGACCCACAAGGGCGCCACGCTGACCATCGGCCTGAAAAACTGGATGGGTTCCGTGCGCGACCGGGGTTTCTGGCACCGTAATGGCCTGCACCAGTGCATCGCCGATTTCAGCACGGTGGTCCGGCCGCACCTGACGATCGTGGACGCCACGCGGATCATGGTGACGAACGGCCCGCGCGGGCCGGGACAAATGGAATACCCCGGCGAATTGATCTTCGGCACCGATCCGGTGGCGGTGGATGCCTATGCCGCCACGCTGTTCAACATGGAGCCTTTCCGCGTACCCTATATCCAGCTTGCCCATGAAATGGGCATCGGCTGCGGCGATTTGTCGCAAGTCACCGTTCAGCGTCTCGAGGCATGAAGCGTTTCTGGATCCGCGGGATTTGTTTCCTGGCGGCGATGCTGGCCGCGCTCGGGCTCATTCCCGGGTATCCGGCGGACCGGATATTTCTCGGCCTGAGCCCGCTGCTGGGCGGGCTCGGCGCGCTGGCATCCTGGCGGACGACCCCGTGGCTGCTTCTCGGCCTGCCGGTCGTCGTTCTGGGCCTCTTCACCAGCCGGTGGTTCTGCCGCTACGTGTGTCCCGTGGGTTTCGCCACGGAAATCGCGGGCGGACCGAACCGCCGGAACCGCGGCGCCTTTGCGCGCTGGCCGAACCTCGGCCGGTGGCTGTTCTGGCTGCTGCTAGGCAGCGCCGCGGCCGGATATCCCCTGTTCATTTGGTTGGATCCACTGTCCATCTTCAACGGATTTTTCAGCGGCTGGCGGGCACCGGCAACCTGGGCGGCCATGGCGGGATTTCCGCTGGTGCTGCTGCTGAGCCTGGCGGTGCCGCAGGCGTGGTGCCAGCGAATCTGTCCCCTCGGCGCGTTCCAGGATGTGTTGTCCGCGCTGCGGCGCGGCTGGCTGCGGCGGAAAACCGAAAATCCGCCGCCCGCGGGCGAACCGGTGTTTGGACGGCGCGAATTCCTGGGCGTGGTGGCGGGCGGCGCGGCCGCGCTGGCGCTACGGCGGTTCGCGCCCGGAAAAAAACATCCGCCCATCCGGCCGCCCGGGGCGCGGCCGGAGGAGGAGTTCACGGCGTTGTGCGCGCGCTGCGGCGCGTGCATCCGGGCGTGTCCCTACAAGGTGTTGCGGCCGGACGTCGGCGAGGGCGGCGTGACCGGGCTGCTGGCGCCGACCTTGGACTATGCGAAGGCGCATTGTTTCGAGTACTGCAACGAATGCACGAAGGTCTGCCCGACCGGCGCCATTGAACGGCTGGCGCTGGAGGTGAAGCGGAATCGCGCCATGGGCCTGGCGGAAATCGACCGCGGCACATGCCTGGCCTGGCGTCATCGGCAGTACTGCATGGTCTGCCAGGAATTCTGTCCGTATCTGGCCATCGATTCCGTGGAGCAGAACGGGGTGCCGTGTCCGGTGGTGAAGCCGGAGATGTGCCGTGGCTGCGGCGCGTGCCAGGTGGACTGCCCGGCGCTGCCGGACAAGGCCATTGTCGTGCAGGGTACGCCGCAGCATGGTGTCCGGCCGCTGCCCGAGGCCGGCGGTTTCACGGACGAAGCCGGGGGTTGATCAATCGTCGTGCGCCGGGCGCTGGCGCAGGGCTTTTTTGGCGCCGTGCTTTTTCTTGCCGTCGACCATGATGGCGGTCTGGCGCCGCGAGCGGCGGCGCTTCTGGCGGCGGATTTTTTCGATTTCCTGCTGCCGTTTTGTTTTTTCGCCGTGGATTTTCGCGGCGATGCGTTCGCACAGTTCGCGGCGGGCGAGATAGCGGTTGAGGGACTGCGAGCGCTCCTGTGCGCAGCGGACTTCGAGGCCGGTGGGCTTGTGGCGCAGGCAGACGGTGGAGGAGGTCTTGTTGGTTTTCTGGCCGCCGGGGCCGCCGCCGCGGATGAACCATTCCTGCAGGTCGGCTTCGGCGATGCCGAGGGCGGCCATGCGCTTCAATAGCTGGTCTTCTTTTTCAAAGCTGACGGGATACAGGCTCATGCGGAGATCTCCTGCCGGAGAAGATCGGTGAAGGACCGCAGTTCATGCAAGCGCAGAATCGCCGCGCCGTTTTTCCAGGCGGCGAGAGCCATCTGGGCGCTGGCGAGATCGCGGTCCGCGTCGGGGTGCAGGGTGCGGACGATGCGTTTGCGCGAGAGGCCGACCAGGACCGGGCAACCGAGGGCCACGAGCGGCGCGAGGTTGTCCAGGATCGCCGCATCCTGCGGGCGCGTGGTGCCGAAACCAATGCCCGGATCGAAGACGAGGCGCTCCTTTGCGAGTCCCAGTTCCGCGCTGCGCGCGGCGAGCCACGCGGCGATGCTTTCGGAAGGCCGGGTGTCGTCTTCTGGCAGCCTGTGCGCGACGCCGTGCATGAGGATGACGGGGAAGTCCCTTTCGCGTGCGAACTCCGCCATGCCGGGGCGGGCGAGCGCGGCGACATCGTTGAGGATGGCGGCGCCGTGATCGAAGGCGGCGCGGGCGACGGCGGCCTTGCTGGTATCGATCGAAACCGGGATGTTCAGCTTGCCGGCGAGGCGGTCGAGGACGGGGAGCAGGCGGCGGAGTTCTTCTGCCTCCGAAACGAGTTCATGGCCGGGGCGGGTGGATTCGGCGCCGACATCGAGAATCTGCGCCCCGTCGGCCTGCAGTTTCAGCGCCTGCGCCTCGGCGGCGCCGGGGTCGAGGAAGCGGCCGCCGTCGGAGAACGAATCCGGCGTGAGGTTGAGGATGCCCATGAGGACTGGAGGGACGAGGGACGAGGGGCGCGGGGCGGAAGAGTTTTCCACACTGTGGAAAACTTTTTTCCACACTGTGGAAAAACTCCGCAAAGTATTTCCATTATGTGGAAAATCCTGTGAACGTTTTTCCATGGTGTGGAAAAATCCGCGCGCCGCGAGTCAGGGCGTCGGAGCGGCGGGTTTTTCCGCGTCCTTGGCGGCGTCGGCAGCGTTGCGTTCGGCGGCGGAGAGGATGCGGCCATGCTGCAAGATCTCCTCGACATCGCGGCCATCGAGGGTTTCGCGTTCGATGAGGAGGTTGGTGAGGAGGTCGAGCTGGCCGCGGTGGGTGGTGAGGAGGTTGACGGCCTGCTGGTAGCACTCGTCGATGATCCGCTTGACCTCGGCATCGATCTTGCGGGCGGTGTCCTCGGACATTTCGTTGGTGCGGGAGACTTCGCGGCCGAGGAAGAGGAGTTCCTCGCGGGTGCCGAAGTGCTGGAAGCCAAGGAGGTCGCTCATGCCCCATTCGGTGACCATCATGCGGGCGATGTGGCTGGCCTGCTTGATGTCGGAGGCGGCGCCGGTGGTGATTTCGCCGAAGCAGAGCTGTTCGGCGACGCGGCCGCCCATGGCGCCGGTGATCATGCCGAGCAGGCGCTGGCGGCCTTCGGTGTAGCGGTCCTTCTCGGGGAGCTGGAAGGTGGCGCCGAGCGCGTGGCCGCGCGGAATGATGGTGACCTTGTGGAGGGGTTCGGCCTCTTCGGTGAGGGCGAGGACGATGGCGTGGCCGGCCTCGTGGCAGGCGGTGAGGCGCTTTTCCTTGTCGTCGAGGACGCGCGAGCGGCGCTCGCGGCCCCAGCGGACCTTGTCGCGGGCCTCTTCGAGATCCTTCTCGGTGATCGCGTCGGCGCCGCGGCGGGCGGCGAGGAGGGCAGCCTCGTTCATGAGGTTGGCGAGGTCGGCGCCGGAGAAGCCGGGGGTGCCGCGGGCGATGTTGCGGAGCTGCACGGCGGCATCGAGCTTCACCTTGCGGGCATGGATCTTGAGGATCGCCTCGCGGCCTTCGAGGTTGGGCAGGTCGACGACGATCTGGCGGTCGAAGCGGCCGGGGCGCAGCAGGGCGGGGTCGAGGACATCGGGCCGGTTGGTGGCGGCGATGATGATGACGCCTTCCTGCGTGTCGAAGCCGTCCATTTCGACGAGCAGGGCGTTGAGCGTCTGTTCGCGCTCGTCGTGGCCACCGCCGATGCCGGAGAAGCGGGAACGGCCGACGGCGTCGATTTCATCGATGAAGATGATGCACGGGGCGCTCTTCTTGCCCTGCTCGAACATATCGCGGACGCGCGAGGCGCCAACGCCGACGAACATTTCGACGAAGTCGGAGCCGGAGATGCTGAAGAAGGGCACCTGGGCCTCGCCGGCGATGGCCTTGGCGATGAGCGTCTTGCCGGTGCCGGGCGGGCCGACGAGCAGGACGCCCTTGGGGATGCGGCCACCGAGGCGCTGGAACTTCTTGGGATCGCGGAGGAATTCAATGATTTCCTGGACTTCTTCGCGGGCCTCGTCGGCGCCCGCGACGTCCTTGAAGGTGATCTTGTTGTTGTCGCGGGTCATGAGGCGGGCGCGGGACTTGCCGAAGGAGAAGGCGCCGCGGGTGCCGTTGGCCATGTTGCGGTAAAAGAGGAAGTAGATGAGGGCGAAAACGAGAAGGAAGGGCACGGTCGAGGACAGGATCTGCCAGAGGAGGGGGTTCTGGGGCTTGAACTCGAACGGCACCTTGGCGGCGGTGAGTTTTTCAACGAGGTTTTCGGTGACGGGCGCTTCGACGCGGAAGGTGGCGGGCTTGCCGGTGGCGGGATCGAGATCCTTGAGTTCGCCGCGAATGAAGCTCTGGCCGGAGACTTCCATGACGACTTCGCACTTGTTGATGCGGCCGTCCTGGAGGAGGGTGAGGAAATCCGGATTGTAGGGCAGGTTGTCCTGCTTGGCGGCATGCTGGGTGGCGAGCTGGAAGATGGTGATGACCAGCGCCATGAGGAGGAACCAGGCGAGCAGGGCGCGCACCGGCATCGGCGGGCGGCGCTGACCTTTGGGATCCTGAGGATTTTCTTGTTTAGGGTCCATGATGGGGGATTTCCAATCGGTTTCTGGGGTACGGAAGGGCACCCTACCACGACCGGCGGGGCGGGGCAACCCGGGAAGATGGCGTGGAATTGTGGATGAAGTGCGGAAAAAATGCGGTAAGATCGGGTTTCTCGTGAAAGCCCGGCATAAAAAAAAGATGGTGCTGTTCGACATTGACGGCACGCTGCTGGACACGCACGGCTTTGGGCGGGAGGCCTTCATCCGGGGCCTGGCGCGGATGACCGGGGAACGCGACGAGTTGGAATACGTGTCGTTTGCGGGCAATACGGACCGCAACGTGCTCGATCAGGTGATGGCGCAGCGGAAATTGCACCTGGGGGAAGAGGACATCCGGCGGATTTTCGCCTGCATAGCGGAGGAACTGAAGGGATTGCTGCAGGCGAATCCGGGGCAGGAAATCAAGGGTGCGCGGGGGTTGCTGGAGGCTTTGGCGGGAAAAGGGGCGGCGTTGGGGCTGGTGACCGGGAACATCCGGGAATGCGCATTTTTGAAGCTGGGCAGCGTGGGCTTCGACCGTTTTTTCGGTTTTGGAGGATTCGGGGATCAGCATGCAGAGCGGTCCAAGATTGCCCAATCGGCGTTGGCGGAAGCCTCAGAAATTGGAATTATGCCAGAAGTGAGTGAAATTTGTCTAATCGGAGACACACCATTTGATGTTGCAGCGGGACTGGCTATTGGGGTTCCCGTGATCGGGGTGGCCACGGGCAAGTATGGGGAAGATGACCTGCTGAAATCCGGTGCAACTCTAACGGTGGCAAATTATTCCGATCTTAAAAGACTGCTTGATTGGCTGGGGTATGGTTAAAGTAAAACGCTTGACTTGTCGCTGGCCGGCATGGAGAATGGCCCGAGTATGAGAAAAACCAAAATCGTTTGCACCATTGGCCCCGCCTCGGATTCCCGGGAGGTCATCAGTCGCATGATGGACGCCGGCATGAATGTGGCACGCCTCAATTTCTCCCATGGCACGCGGGAAGCGCATGCCGCCAAGATTGTGTTGATCCGCCAGATTGCCGAGGAGAAGAATCTGCCCATCGCCATCCTCCAGGACCTGGCCGGTCCCAAGATTCGCACGGGCGCCTTCGCCTGCGGGAGCATCCAGTTGAAGACCGGCGACACCTTCACCCTGACCGCCCGCGACGTGCCGGGCGATGACAAGGAGGTCGGCCTGACCTACCGGGAACTGCCGCAGGACGTGCAGGTGGGCGATACGCTGCTGCTGGCGGACGGCGCGCTGGAACTGCGCGTGGAAAAAGTGCACGGCGACGACATCCTTTGCCGCGTGATCCTCGGGGGTAAGCTGAGCAGCCACAAGGGCATCAACCTGCCATCGCGCAGCATCCGCGCGCCGATCCTAACGAACAAGGACTACGAAGACCTGGCGTTCGGCCTGGCGCAGGGCGTGGACTATGTCGCGCTGTCGTTCGTGCGTTCGGCAGCCGACATCGAAGTGGCGCGCGCCTACATGCGGGCGCAGGGCCAGCTCCGGCCCATCATCGCCAAGATCGAGAAGCACGAGGCGCTGGAGGAGCTGGATGAAATCATCGCCGCCGTGGACGGCATCATGGTCGCGCGCGGCGATCTCGGCGTGGACATCCCGCCGGAGAAGGTGCCGACGGCGCAGCGGCGCATCATCGAAAAGGCGAATTTCGCGGGCAAGCCGGTCATCACGGCCACGCAGATGCTGAAGAGCATGACGGACGCGCCGCGGCCCACGCGCGCAGAAGTGACGGACGTGACCAACGCGGTGCTCGAAGGCACCGACGCGCTGATGCTGTCGGAGGAAAGCGCGATGGGGCAGTATCCCGTCGAATCCGTGGCGACGATGGCGCGGATCGCGGAGGAGGCGGAGAAAGGCTTTCCGCGCGCGGCGTGGTGGCGGCGGCTCCAGCAGGTGCAGACGGCGGACGATTCCGAGGCGATCGCGCGCGCGGCCTGCTCGCTGGCGGAGACCATCGACGCCAAGGCGCTGGTGATTGCGACGCAGACCGGCGGCACGGCGAAGCTGGCCGCCAAGACCCGGCCCCTGCAGCCGATCCTGGCCGGCACGACGGAAGTGGACGCCTTCCGGCGCCTGGCGCTGGTCTGGGGCGTGCGGCCGATGATGATCCGGCCGGTCGACCTGCTGATCCATCTGTTCGAAGAAATGCACCGCGCGGCGAAGGAAACCGGCGAGGTGAACACCGGCGATTCGGTGGTCTGCACGGCGGGCTTCCCGCTGGGCAAGACGGGCGCGAGCAACCTGATCAAGGTCGAGATCGTGCCCTAGGCGGCCGGAAAATCGGCGGCCGGACGTTGCCAAGGGCGGCGCCGGCGGGTATGTTTGAAATCCGGTGAACGCCGCGGCGGCGTTCCGGAACGGAAAGGTAGGCGCCCCGTGGCGATGATTCCTGATTTGCAATCCACGCTGCTCTGCGACGACGTCCGCCAGGAGCGGACGGGCAAGTTCATCCTGATCGGGCTGTTCGACTCGCTCGGCAGTCCGACGTTCCCGTTCCGGCATGCGCGGATGTTCCTGGCCACGCGCTGGTGCTCGGGCGAGGGCGAATTCAAGCAGCACACGCGGATCCTGCGGCCGGACATGAGCACGGTCGTGGCCGAGGGCCGGGAAATCCCCGTGAAGCTGCCGAACCCGGAAGCCACCGCCACGAACGTCGAACTGTTCCTGAACCTGGAGTTCCACGAACCCGGCACGCATTGGGTGGAGGTGCTGCTGGACGGCGACATCAAGATCCGTTTTCCGCTGCGGGTGGGGAAGGTGGCGGCGCCGCCGGGCGGGCATCCGCCGGAGCACATGGGTTGAGCGGCGATGTGCCTTGCGATTCCAGGCCGGGTGGTGGCGGTGGCGGGGGCGGGCCTTGACCGCCGCGGAACGGTGGATTACGACGGCGCGCGGCAGGAGGTCTCCCTGGCCTACCTGCCCGAGACGCAGCCCGGCGATTACGTCCTCGTGCATGTCGGTTTCGCGATCACGCGGCTCGATGCGGACGAAGCCGAGCGCATCCTGAAGGAAATCCGCGACCTGGAAGCCGGCTGAAGCCGGAGGCGGGCGGATGGGCCCCGGGCTCTACATTCACGTTCCCTTCTGCGTGCGCAAGTGCGCGTACTGCGCGTTTTTCTCGCGGCCGGCGGCGCCGGACCTCGTGGCGGCCTGGCGGGCGGGCCTCGAACGCGAACTGGAAAACCTGCCGGCGGATTTCGCGCCGGCGAGCCTCTTCATCGGCGGCGGCACGCCGACCGCCCTGGCGGAAAACGAACTGGCCGGGCTGCTGGACCTGCTCCGCGCGCGCGTTGACCTGCGGCGCTGCGAAGAATGGACCTGCGAAGCGAATCCGGGCACGTTGACCCCCGGCAAGCTCGGTGCGCTGCGCGCGGGCGGCGTGAACCGGCTGTCGCTCGGCGCCCAGTCGTTCGACGCGGCCACGCTGCGCAAGCTGGGGCGGATGCATACGGCGGCGGAAACCCGCGCGGCCGTGGCGCTGGCGCGTTCGGCGGGCTTCGACAATCTCGGGCTGGACGTGATCTACGGCGTGCCGGGCATTGCGCGCGAGGTGTTCCAGGCCGACGTGGAGGCGGCGCTGGCGCTGCGGCCGGAGCATGTTTCCTGCTACTGCCTGGAGATCGAGGAAGGCACGCCCTTTGCGCGCGAGGCGGCGGCCGGGCGGCTGGAGATTTCCGGGGAGGAGCAGCGCGCGCAGTTCGACTGGGCGCGGAAACGGCTGGCCGGCGGCGGCTGGGCGCACTACGAGATATCCAATTTCGCCCGGCCCGGGCGCGAGTGCCGGCAGAACCTGCTGTACTGGAGCGGCGGGGACTATCTCGGCCTCGGTCCGGCGGCGCATTCGCACTGGCGCGGCGAACGGTGGGGACATACGCCCGAACTGCCGGCCTGGAAGCGGGCGTTCACGGAGCGGCTTGAACCCGAAGCGAAGGCGCGCGAGACGCTGGTGATGGGCCTGCGGCGGCGGGCCGGGTGGAGCCGGGCTGAATTCCGCGCGGCGACCGGTTTCGACTATGACGCGCTGCGCGGCGCGGAAATCGCGCGGTTGGCGCAGGCGGGGCTGCTGGTGGTGAAGCCGGATGCCATCCGGCTGGCCGAGGAGGCGCTGTTCATCAGCGACACCGTGTTTGCCGAACTGGTTTAGGCCAGGAGGGCGATGAGGACGCCGGCCACGGCGAGGCCGAGCAGGAACAGGGCGAAGCCCAGCAGGAACGGCAGCACCCAGGCGAGGATGTTCGCCGCCAGCGCCTGGCCGAACGTGGTCTTGAAAATGCCCATCATCACCGCGGCGGAAACGACGAAACCCAGCAGCAGGCCCAGGCCGGTGCCAAGCACCGGCGCCGTGTTGAGCAGGGCTTCCACGACGAGAGTCGCGAGGCCGCCGAGCAGGATTGTCGCCATGGCCCGGCCGAAGGAACGCTGCTGAACGCCGGCAAGCCTGGCGCCCCAGAGCAGGAACGCCGCGGAAACCAGCCACCAGATCAAAACCGCAACCGTGGCGGCGATGACGAGAACGAAAAGGGGCAGCGCGGGATGCATGGGTGTCTCCTGAGGGTTCCGGTTAGATGGACTCCTGCAGCTGCTGCCAGGATTGGTTGATCATTTCGAGCGATTTGACACTGACGTCAACCAGCACCCAGGTCAGCAGCAGGATGGCAACGGTGAGGCCGATTTTCCAGACGAGGGAGGTCTTGGGGCGCCACCAGAGCAGCGGCAGCGCCAGGGGGCCGACGCACAACACGGCAATCACAATGGTCGCGGTGCGGAAATACCAGGGGAGATGGGCCTCCGGGGCGGCCGGTGTTCGGGTGGAGCCGTCCAGGAATTCGCCGCAAAACCGGCATTTGATGGCCGCGTCTTGGATCTCCTCTGCGCAGAACGGACACTTTTTCATGCCGGTCCCCGCTTCAGATCACAAAGTGGCCGGCGTTGCCGGCGGTGGCGTGGCGCCGCAGGATTTCGGACAAGGTGACTTTCCGGAGGGCGTCGCGGATCGCCAGGCTGACTTCGGTCCAGACCGAGTGCGCCACGCAATCCCCCACGCGCGAGCACAAATCCGGGTCGTCCACGCATTCGACCAGAGTCACGGGGCCTTCGAGAATCTGGATGACATCCAGCAGGGTGATTTCGGACGGCGGGCGGACCAGGACATAGCCCCCTTTGGGGCCGCGGGTGCCGCGGACAAAGCCGGCGGTTTTGAGCAGGTTCACGATCTGCCAGAGATACTTGGCGGAAATGCCCTGGCGTTCGGCGATATCGTTGAGGTTTACGGGGCCATTGGCCTGATGGACGGCGATATCCATCAGGGTGCGCAAGCCGTAACGTCCTTTGGTTGAAATTTTCATGGGAACCTTTTGGAGAAATATTTGCCCATACTCTACCGTGGATCTCGACAATTGCCAGAAAAAGGGGCGAATTCCCCCCGCGCGGCCCGTGTGGACCGGTGGAATGGGTTGATTTAACGCATAAAATCCAATAAGGTGCGCATTTCGAGTCAGAAGGAATCCAGGAGCGGTGGCGTATGAAGATATCCGTGGTCGGAACAGGTTATGTC
Source organism: uncultured Verrucomicrobiota bacterium (assembly GCA_964567795.1). Lineage (GTDB taxonomy): Bacteria > Verrucomicrobiota > Kiritimatiellia > CAIQIC01 > Lenti-01 > Lenti-01. The sequence continues at coordinate 1,166 of CAZMOR010000072.1, read as the reverse complement.
GGACTGGTGACGGGCGCGTGCTTTTCGGACGCGGGTCACGAGGTGCTGTGCATCGACAACGATCCCAAGAAGATCGACATGCTGCACAAAGGCGTCATGCCCATCTACGAGCCGGGGCTGGATGAAATCGTGGCGCGCAACGTCAAGAACGGGCGCCTGAAATTCAGCACCTCCATCGCCGAAGGCACGGCCTTCGCCGAGGTGATTTTCATCGCGGTCGGCACGCCGCCGGGCGTGGGCGGCGAGGCCAACATGACCTATGTGGAGCAGGTCGGCCGCCAGGTGGCGGAGCACATGACCAGCTACCGCCTGCTGGTGGAGAAGAGCACGGTGCCAGCCAAGACCAGCGAATACCTCAAGCGCACCATCCTGAAGTACCTGCGCGAAGACACCGACTTCGACGTTGCCTCCAACCCGGAATTCCTGCGCGAAGGCACGGCGATCGAGGATGCGACGCATCCCGACCGCATCGTGGTGGGCGTGGAGAGCCAGCGCGCCGGCGACCTGCTGGAGGCGATCTACAAGCCGATCCTGCAGAAGGGCGGCGGCCAGTTCCTGCGCATGAGCGTCACCAGCGCCGAGCTGACCAAGCACGCCTCGAACTCGTTCCTGGCGATGAAGATTTCCTACATCAACGCCGTCGCGCGCATCTGCGAGCTGGCGGGCGCCGACGTGAGCCAGGTCGCGAAGGGCATGGGCCTCGATCCGCGCATCGGCCCGCGCTTCCTCAGCGCCGGCGTGGGCTACGGCGGCTCGTGCTTCCCGAAGGATGTGGACGCCTTCGTGCGCCTGGCCGACGCCCTCGGCCACGAATTCAAGCTGCTGAAGGAAGTCCAGGCGATCAACAAGACCCAGCGCGAATACGTGATGAAGAAGATCAAGCAGGAGCTGTGGGTCGTGCAGGACAAGAAGATCGCGCTCTTCGGCCTGGCGTTCAAGCCCGAGACGGACGACGTCCGCGAAGCCCCGAGCCTCTACTTCGTGCCGAAGCTGGAGGAGATGAAAGCCAAGCTGCGCGCGTGGGATCCCGTCGCCGAAGGCAAGTTCAAGGAGATCCATCCCGAGCTCGAATGCGTGCAGGATCTCTATGAATGCGCCAAGGATGCGGACTTGGTCCTGATCCTGACGGAATGGGACGCGGTGAAGAAGATCGACCTGAAGAAGCT
>CAZMOR010000071.1:0-1521 GCA_964567795.1 uncultured Verrucomicrobiota bacterium | reverse complement strand
CGCCGTGCTGCTCAAAAGCCGCCACGAGCTCGACGCCCTGCGCGGCATCCTCGGCGACATCAAGGATCTCGAGCGCCTCCTCGCGCGCCTCTCCGCCGGCTCCGGCAACGGCCGCGATGTCCGCGCGCTCGCGACTTCGCTTTCGAAACTCCCCGCGCTCAAGGCCGCCCTCGCCCCCCGCGCCGCCGGCCGCCTCGCCGTACTGGATTCCGCCATTGTCCCCCAGGACAACCTCGTCGCCCTCATCGACCGCGCGCTGGTGGAGGAACCGCCGATGTCCATCAAGGAAGGCGGCGTCATCCGCAAGGGCTACCATGCCGAACTCGACGAACTCCGCGCCGCCTCCCACGACGGCAAGCAGTGGATCGCCGAACTCCAGGCGCGCGAAATCGGGCGCACCGGCATCTCCTCCCTCAAGATCCGCTTCAACAAGGTCTTCGGCTACTTCATCGAAGTCACCAAGTCCAACCTCTCCCGCGTGCCGGAGGACTACATCCGCAAGCAGACCGTCGTCAACGGCGAGCGCTTCATCACCCCCGAGCTCAAGGAGTGCGAGAACAAGATCCTCGGCGCCGAGGACAAGTCCGTCGCCCTCGAATACGAACTCTTCCTCGAACTGCGCGAAAAGGTCGTCACGGCCACCGCCGCCATCCAGCAGACCGCCGCCGCCGTCGCCGAACTCGACGTGCTCGCGACCTTCGCCGAGCGCGCGCTGACCTGCCGCTACGTCCGCCCGCAGATGTCCGCCGGCGGCCCGCTCGCCATCCGCGACGGCCGCCATCCCGTCGTCGAACTCCTCCCCGAGTCCGGCCGCTTCGTCCCCAACGACACCCTGCTCGACAACACGGACAACCAGCTCCTGATCATCACCGGCCCCAACATGGCCGGCAAATCCACCTACATCCGCCAGGTCGCCCTCATCGTCATCCTGGCCCAGATGGGCTCCTATGTCCCCGCCGCCGCCGCCGAAATCGGCGTCGTCGACCGCGTCTTCACCCGCGTGGGCGCCGGCGACGACATCGCCCGCGGCCGCTCGACCTTCATGGTCGAAATGCAGGAGACCGCCAACATCCTCAACAACGCCACGCCCCGCTCCCTCATCGTCCTCGACGAAATCGGCCGCGGCACCTCGACCTTCGACGGCATCTCCATCGCCTGGTCCGTCGCCGAATACCTCCACAACCGCGCCGACGTGAAGGCCAAGACCCTCTTCGCCACCCACTACCACGAACTCACCGACATCGCCCTCACCCTCCCCGGGGTGAAGAACTACAACGTCCTCGTCAGCGAAAAGGACGACCGCATCGTCTTCCTGCGCAAGATCGTCCCCGGCGCCGCCGACAAGTCCTACGGCATCCAGGTCGCGCGCCTCGCCGGCCTCCCCGCCGACGTCATCGCCCGCGCCAAGGAAATCCTCGCCAACCTCGAGGACGAGGAACTCGGCGAAACCGGCCAGCCCAAGCTCGCCCAGCCCCGCGCCCGCAAGCCCAAGCCCCTCTCCGACGACCAGCTCTCCCTCTT
>CAZMOR010000070.1:0-2577 GCA_964567795.1 uncultured Verrucomicrobiota bacterium | reverse complement strand
CCGGCATATTTGCGGTCATACACGAGGAAGGGGATGTTGTGCTCCTTGAGATACGCCTGAAGCACGGCATCCTCGTCCAGGCCGATGGGCCGCTTGACCAGCAGCGTGGAGCCATCCGTGCGGGTCAGCACGGCATCCACGCCTTTGCCGCCGAAGTCGTAGATTTCCACGTTGGCGATTTCGCCCTGCGCCAGGAGCTGCGGCACGGACTGGTAGTTGATGGTTTCGGGCGCGGCCGGCGCCAGCGCGGGCATCAGGCCCAGCAGCGCGACAACAAACAGGCGGATTTTCATGCGGTTCTCCCCGGTGGTTTGGATGATGCAGCATTGTAGAACCTCGGCCGGTGGACGTCAACCGGCGGCCCCTTCAGAGAAAATCAGGCAGCGGATGCGCCGGGAATCCCGCGTCCGGCATCCTCGCTTCGAAACATAAACATATAGACATATGTATATATGTGAATACGTTGACGGAGATGCGGGAAGAAAGGGGGCGGGGAGGCCCGGACGGGGAAAGCGGGTGGTCAGGTCAGGGCGGGCACCGGTGGCGCGGCGACGCGCTCCAGGATCCGTTGCACAACGACCATGTCCAGGGTGTGGTCCTGCGCGGGCGGGGCTGTTCGCCGGCGCCCGGCCGGCATCTTGCGCCGCGGCGGACGGCCTTCGTAGAAACGGGCGTTGAACAGCGCCCGGACCGCCCGGATCATCCGACCGGCTTCCACGCCTTCCGCAATCGCCTGCAGCGCGGTTCCCCGCGCGGCGCCCAGCGCCACGAGGCCCATGACGCTCTCGCCGCTAACGCGGTGCCGGCCGCATACGATCGTCAACTGCGCGGGAATGGCTTCGGCCAGCTTGGCCAGCATGATGGCCGCCCGGATGTGCAACCCGTATTCGTTGGCCACCACCAGGCGGGCGGTGCAATACGTGGAATTGTTCATGAAACCGGACATGATGGAATACTTCTCTTGCCGCACAGGTCAAATTAGCGCGGGTTCCTGAGTCCGGACAATTCGTGGAATCCGCCTGAATCGGGTAGTGGAAAACAGGGGAGGAAACGGGCAAATCGTCGTCAGAACGGTTTAACACCCATGCCGATACAGGGGTTTTGCCTGCCGCCGTTTTCCTGGATGCCGGTTCCGCATCCGCGGACGCAAAAAAATAATCAAACCGCGGGCACGCGGCTCGTGGACCGCCGGCGCCTAGTACATCGTCTTGTGCAGGGCTTGCCAGGCGGGCGCGTGCCGCCGCAGGAAGTTGAAAGCGGGATCGCCCGCCAGGCGCGCCAGTCCGGCGCGGGCCCGGCCCATGCGCGAGCGGTTGGTTTCCGCCAGATCGATGTCAATCGCGCGGGCGGCCGCCTGCCAGACCGCGAGCAACTCCGGCGCGAGGGCCGGACTCCGTTTCAAACCCAGGAAATACAGGTCGAAGCTGAGCCAGTTGATCCAGATGCGGTGGCAGGCGAATTCGCGTTCCAGGTCGCAGATCCGGCGGAAGTCCCGGCGGGCAAGATTGCGGTAGTAGTTCCAGCCCTCGCCGACGGTCAGCGGCGATTCCCCGGGCGTGGTCCGGGTGGTGCCGTGCTCGTGCCGGCCCGTCGTGGCGCAGGTCAGCGTGACCAGCCCGCCCGACCGGCAGATGCGGAGCATGTTCAGGAAGGTTCCCTTGAAGAAGGGGTTGTGCTCCATCGCCTCGCAAGAAATCACGTGGTCGCACGAACCGTCCGGCGCGTCGTAGCGCTGGCCCGCGCACACCACGTCCACGTCCCGCCCGGCGCCGATATCAATGCCGGTATAGCGGCAGCCGCGGAAGAACTCCCGCACGCTGCCGTTGATGTTCAGCGAGCCGACCTCCAGGACCGAGGCGTTGTGGAAGAAACCGGGCAGGTGCTCGGCCGCCCGTTTCACGAAATTCCGTTGCCGGGGATGTGACATGCAAACCTTTGGATGAAAACCGCCATCCGGACAGCGCGCCCGGCCGGACAGCCAGACGACAATCCTGATTGGCTCGCAATAGATTAGCGGATTTCCAGCACAGGAAAAGTTCATTAATTGCGGCACCTGGTTTCCCGCCCAGGTTGAGCTTGCATCCGGAAAGCGGGGGCGGTAGGTTACTGAACGATGGTTCACTTATGCGCGCCGCGTCTCCAGCCCTGAAATCCGCCCGGCGCATCCGGCCCGTGGCCGCGAAACCGCGGCCGCTGGCCCTGCGGCTCTACGCCTCGCGCGTCGCCGCGGGTTTTCCCTCGCCCGCCGACGACCACCTCGAAGGGCCCATCGACCTCAATGCCCACCTCGTGGCGCATCCGGCGGCGACGTTCGTCGTGCGCGTGGCGGGCGACTCCATGACCGGCGCCGGCATCCGCGACGGCGACCTGCTTATCGTGGACCGTTCGCGCGAGGCCGTCTCCGGGTCCATCGTCGTCGCGGTGGTGGACGGCGAGCTCACGGTGAAGCGCCTGCGCGTCGGGAAGCAGGGCGTGCGGCTGGAGCCGGAAAACCCGGCCTACCAGCCCATCTTCGTGCGCGAAAGCGCGGACTTGGTGATCTGGGGCGTGGTGGCGCATGCCATCCGCTCGTACTGA
>CAZMOR010000069.1:0-23072 GCA_964567795.1 uncultured Verrucomicrobiota bacterium | reverse complement strand
GGCCAGCCACGGCGGCGGCGCGGGCCAGGGCAGGAGGTCGCGCGCGGCGACGAACGCAAGGCTGACGAGCAGGGCGATGAAGGGCGGGCTGAAGAGCGATTTGAGCTGGTCGCGCTTGCGCTCGGCGCGGGAGAACAGCATGACGCCCAGGGACCACAGCAGGACTTCGTAGCCGACGGAGGAGAAGATGAGGAGCGCGACGCCGGCATCGCCGTAGCGGAAAAGGACGAGGGGGAGCGGCAGGAAGGAATAGTTGTTGATGAGACAGTGGAAGAGGAAGGCGCGGGAGGTGTCGGACGGAACCTGGCCGAGGAACCGCACCGCCACAAGGCCGAGACCGAAGCCGGCGAACGCAATAACCATGACCAGCAGCGGCAGGGACAGGTGGGTGCGCAGGTCCGCGAAGGAGAGCTCGGTGACCGAGACGAAGATCAAGGCCGGATAGACCAGCGACAGCGCGACATGGGCGAGGTCGTTGGTGCCCTGCGCGGACAGCATGCCGCGGCGGCGGGCGAGAAAGCCGCATCCCACCAGGCCAAGGATGCACAGGATCTGGAAGACAAAAATCATGAACGGAGACGGACTATACCCCAAACGGGGCGGCAAGGCAAAGGCGGCGGCGGATCACTCCGCCAGAGGCGGCGCGGGATGGCGGTGGAAGAGCCGGTCGAAGGGAATGAGATAGTTGAGGCCGAGGGTTTCGCTGCCGGGATTGTGGCGGCCAAGAGAACCGTTGGAAATGTGGGAAAACACCAGGCCCAGGCGCTGGCCGTTGGCGAACCGCTTGGACAATTCGAGACCGCTGCGGAATTCGGCATCGAAGCCCAGATCGAGGCCGCTGGCGGCGTTGTAGTAGCCGCCGCCGAACCCGGGGGTGAAGACCCAGTTGTGGCCGAGTTCGAAGTCGATCAGGATGCCGAGGCCGGCATAGAACTCGTGGCTTTTGCCGGTGCCGAACGACAACCAGGGGCCGAAATGATAAAAGCGGAAAGCCGGGCGGTACTCCATGTTCCAATACAGTTCCTGATGACGGTCGAAGAGCCCGGCCCCGCCCGTGCCGAGCACGAGCAGGGGCGGGCTGTTTGTGAACCAGGCATGGGCGGCCTGGGCCGGCGGGATTCCGGCCGCCAGGTTCAGAAGCAGCGCGCCCACCATGACACGGAGCGAGTTCACGGAGAGTTTCGGCCAGGGCGCCCGGGATTTATTTCTGGTGATCGACCGGGTCGGTCTTGGGCTTGCCGGTGAAGAGCGTGTAAATCAGCGGCAGGACGGTCATGGTCAGGGCCCCGGCGACGAGCACGCCGGCCACGGAGGCGATGCCGATGCCGGCGCGGTTTTCCGAGCCGATGCCGGTGCCGATGGCCATGGGCAGCATGCCGAGGCCCGAGGCCAGCACCACCATCAGGACGGGGCGGAATTCCTCGGCGATGGCGGTGAGCATGGCTTCGCGGCGGCAAACGCCTTCCTGGATGTGCTGGGCCATCTTGTCCACGATCAGGATGGCGGCGTTGACCACGACGCCGATGAGCATCAGGATGCCGAGCAGGACGAGGATGGTGAGGGCGGAGTGGCTGATGACCAGGGCCCAGATCACGCCGATAAGGCCCATGGGCAGCGTCAGCAGGATCAGAACCGGGCGCTTCCACGATTCGAGGATGGCCGCGAGGGTGAGGAGGGTGAGGAACGAGGCCAGCAGGATGGCCTCGCCGAAGTCCGCGATGGCATCCATCATCATTTCGCTGTAGCCGGCATTGGCAAGGGTATAGCCGGGGGGCAGCAGTTTCTGGTCGGCGATAACCTGCGCCATTTCATTGCCGACGCCGCTCATGGTGGCGCCTTTCTGGATGTCGCCGAGGATCTTGACGGCGCGCTGCTTGTCGCGGCGGTAGATCTGTGTGGTGGTGCGGGTATCCACGACATCGGCGACGGTTTCAAGGGGGATGGGGCGGCCGTCGGCGCCGGGGAGCAGGAACTGGCGGATCTGGTCCTTGCCGCTCTGCTCGGCCAGCTTGACGCGGATGTCGTAGGTGCGATCGCCGCGCTTGTAGCTGGCGGCCTCGATGCCTTCAATATTGGCGCGCACGATGGTACCGAGCAGGGAGGCCGGCAGGCCGAGGTCGGAGAGCACGGTGCGCTTGGGCAGAACCCGGATTTCCGGCTTGGTGTCGCGGACGGTGGTTTCGAGCAGATCCACGCCGGGAAGGTTGCGGGTGGCGGCCTGGATGGCGAGCGCCGTGCGGTCGAGCACCTCCAGGTCGTCGCCGCAGAGGTTTTGCTCGATCTGGAAGTTCTGGCCGCCCATCATGCCCGGGATGGAGGCGGAAATGAAGCAGTCGGCCTCGTCCTTCAGGAGGCTGCGGATTTCGGCGAGGCGGTCGGTGATCTTCCAGGCGCGCTCGGTTTTGGGCTTGAAGAACAGTTCGATCTGGCCCATGTAGACGCCTTCGCTGGCCTGGCCACTCTGCGATTCCGCCTTGCCGACGCTGGTGAGGACGTGGTTGAGGTCGGGAAAGCCCAGCAGCCGGGACTGGATGCCTTCGAGCCGGGCGATGGTCTTTTCGAGGTCGTAGTAGGCCGGGGTTTCGACCCGGATGAAGATGCGGCCTTGGTCGGCGTTTTCAAAGAAGCTGAAACCCAGCTGGCCGCCGCCGAACTTCATGGTGAAAAAGAAGAGAAGGATGAAGCCGATGACGATCGGAAGGTTGTAACGCTTCTTGCCGGCCAGGCGGCGGAGACCGTCGGTGTAGCGGACGGCGACAGTCTGGAAACCGGCATCCCAGCGCTTGCCCAACCGGGCCAAGGCGTTGTCCTTGCGCTTGGAGGCGGGTTCGAGCAGGAGCGCGCAGAGGATCGGGGTGAGGGTGAAGCTGATGAGGATCGAAGCCGCGTTCACAATGAGGGTGGTGATGGCGAAGGGAGTGAGCATGCGTCCGACCAGGCTGGACATCATGGAAATCGGCAGCATCACGATGACGTTGGTGCCCGCGGACGCCAGCACGGCTACGGTCATTTCGGCGGTGCCGAGCCGGGCCGCCTCCCAATGGTCGTCCATGGTCTCGAACTTCGAGACGATGTTTTCGAGCACGACGATGGAATTGGACACCAGCACGCCGGTGGACAGGCCGATGGCCAGGAGGGTCGGCGTGTTGAGGGTCTGCCCCGCCAGTTGCATGAAGAACAGGCTGATGATGATGGTGACCGGCATCGTGATGGCCACGATGACGGTCGTGCGGAGATTGACCAGGAAGACGAACAGGATGAAGGCGCAGAGCAGCGCCGCCTGCCAGACGCTGGAGATGGCGGAATCCACCGAGGCCTGGATGTTGGTGGCCTCGTCCGAGACCCAGGTGAGTTCCATGCCACCGGGGAGGGTCTTCTGGATGTCCTCGAACCGCTTGCGGGATTCCTTGACGACGGAGACGATGTTGCCTTCGGCCTTCTTGACGACCTTGATCAGGATGCCCTGCCGGCTGTCGAGAATGGCGCGCTGGCGCACTTCGGCGGTGGCCTGGCGCACGGTGCCGAGATCGCCAAGCTTGAGCCGCGCACCATCCTTGTTGGCCACCTCGAGGTTGGCAATGTCGGCGATGTTCTGGTACTCGGCGTCGAAGCGGACGGAATATTCATCGCCGCTGTCCCGGATACGGCCGCCGGGGAGGCTGAGCACGCCCTTTTGCAGGGCGGCGGTCACGTCGTAGGTGGTCAGGCCGGCGGCGGCCAGGGCCTCGCGATTCAACTCGACCCACACTTCGCGTTCATTGCCGCCGATGACCTGCACTTCGGCCACGCCGGGCACGGTGGCGAAGCGGTCGGCGATGGTGTTGTCGGCGTAATCGTAGAGATCGTCGATCGGCGCCTCGCCGGAGAGGAAGACGTTGGCAATGGGGGCGGCGTTGATGTTGATCTTCTGGATGACCGGCCGTTCGGCGTCGGCGGGCAGTTCCGAAAGCACGCCGTCGAGTTTTTCGCGGACATCCTGGGCGGCGGTATCGATGTCGGTGGCGAGGTTGAATTCCAACGTCACCTGGCTGACGTTCTCCAGACTGGAGGATTCGATGTGCTTGAGCCCATCGATGCTGGAAACGGCGTCCTCGATGTGCTTGCTGACATCCTTTTCGATGTCTTCGGGCGAGGCGCCGACCCAGGTGGTGACGACGGCGATGTAGGGGATGTCCACCGCGGGCATGTTTTCGATGGAAATCTTGCGGTAGGAATTCAGCCCGAGGGCGATCAGGGCGATGAGCAGACAACTCATCGCGACCGGGCGTTTGGTGGAGGCATTGGCGAGGAACATGGCGGTTCTCCTGCGGCTGGGCGGAGGTTAGTGGACGTTGACGGGCAGGCCGTCGCGAAGCTGGGTCTGGCCTTCGGTGACGACCGTTTCGCCGGCGGCCAGGCCGGACAGAATCTCGGTCCAGCCGTCGTTTTGAAGGCCAGTCTGGACTTCGCGTTGGACCGCCTTGCCCTCCTGGACGACGAAGACGATATTCTTGCCGTTGCGCACCAGAACCGCGGCGGTCGGAATGCCAAGGCCTTGGCGGGTTTCAAAAACGAGGGTCAAATCGGCCATGCTTCCGGGGACCGCGGTCCCGCCGGCGTTTTCCATCAAGCCCTTGATTTCAAAGGTGCGCAGGACGGTGTTGATCGTCGGGCTGCGGTAGGTCACGGTGTGCGTGCCGGCGTCGTGGCCGCCGATGCCGAGGCGGAACTCGGTCTGGCCGGGCACGACTTCGGGATAGTACTGGGCGGGGAGGTAGGCGGCGGCCTCGATCTCTGCGAGGTCATCGATGCGCAGGATCACGCGGCCGACAGACATCTGCTCGCCGGGCTCGGCCGTGCGGGAGCTCACGAAGCCGGAGATGGGGGCGACGACCTTGGCATCCTCCAGGTTCTTTTGGGCGATGGCGCGGGAGGCCTCGGCCTGCTTGACCTGGCGCCCGGCCAGGTCGACCTGGGCGTTGGCGACGGCGATGGCTGCCTTGGCGGATTCGTACTGGACCTGGGCACCTTCGAATTCATTGTCGCTGACGCGGCCATCCTGGTGCAGGCGTTCGTAGCGGTCGAAATCGAGCGTGGCCTTGTGGGCCTCGGCCTCGGTTTTCTGCGCGGACGCCTTGGCGACGGCGAGGGAGGCTTCGGCCACCGCCAGGTTTTGTTCGGCGATGGCCAGGCTGTTCTGGCGGTTGGCGGCGTCGACCTGGAAGAGGGCGGTCTTGCCGGCCACCACCGCGTCACCTTCTTCGACCCAGACTTCCTCGAGGTTGCCATCGATGCGGGAAGCGACATTGGCGTAGTTCTTGGCTTCGAGCGTGCCCTGCACGGTCAGGCGGCGTTCGAACGTGCGTTCGGCGGCGGACTGGGCGCGGACGGCGAGGGCGGAAGCGGCTTGCTCTGCGGCAGCCGTTTGTTTTTTGCCGCAGCCGGCGGCCAGCGCGGCCGTTGCGAGAATCGTGGCGAAGAGGGGCAGGGTAATGCGGATGGTTTTCATGTTACTTCTCGGCTTTCGTTTCGGGATTGTTTTCGGGGACAAGGGTGATGCCCATGGCCAGTTCCAGGTTGGCGATGGCGATCCGTTCCTGATATTGGCTTTGGACCATGGCGACCTGCGCCAGGTCCCGGGCGGCGCGGGCGTCGAGCGCGTCGCTGAGCGGGATCAGGCCCTCGCGGGCCTTGGCGTCGTAGTCGGCGGATTTGGCGGCGGCGACATCATAGGCGTGCCGGCGCAGGGCGGCGCTTTCGGCGGCGTCATGCACGGCGGCCTCGGCGGCGACCACGCCGACCATGATGGAGAGGAAGGTGTTTTCGCGCTCGAGCTCGGTCTGGCGGCGTTCGACCTTGGCCGCGCGGTAGCGGGCCACGTTCGCGAAGCCGTCGAAGAGCGTCCAGGCAGCGCCGAAGCCGGACACCCAGTTGGCGGAATGCGCCGCCAGGTCGTTGCCGGTCCAGGTGCCGTTGGAGAAGAGGGAGAGCGTCGGCAGGAAGTTGCAGAACGCCTGGCGGACCTCGTGCTCCTTAATGACCACCTGGCGGTCGGCCAGGGCCAGTTCCGGATGGGTTTCCAGCGTCTGCAGCACCAAGTCCGCGACGGACCCCTCGGGCCGGGCGGGCTCGCCGGTTTCGCCGGAAAGGGTGATTTCGGCATCGGGCGAGAGGCCGAGGCCCTGGAGCAGTTCGCCGCGCAGGACGGTCAGCTGGCGGCGGGCCTTGTTCAACTCGGTTTCGCGCACATCGGCGGCCAGGAGCGCCTGGTCGCCCTCCCATTTGGCGAACAGGCCTTCGCTGGCGAGGCCCTGGACGCGGCCGGCGACCTCGCGGGCGGCGGCCAACTGGGCTTCGAGGGCGGCGATGGTGTCCTGCTGGACCAGCACGTTGTAGTAATTGACCGTTGTCTGTAGAACGATGCTCTGGCGGACATAGTGGGCGGAAATGCCCGCGGCGGCATAGCCCTGGCGGGCGGCGGCGTAGAGGAACCAGGTGGACGGCATGAAAATCGGCAGGCCGATGTCCACGCCGGCGGTGCCGAACTGCTTTTCGGTGACCTGCGGATCCTTGGCGTAGGAATTGTAGCCTGCGGACGCCGCCACGTTCGGCAGGAACGCGGTGAACGCCACGTTTTTCCCGATGCGGTAGAGTTCGCGGTCGAGGTCGGCCTTGCGAACCGCGTAATTATTGGTCATGGCGATGCGGATGCAATCGGCGAGCGAAAGGGGCTTTGACAATTCGGCCTGGGCCATGACCGCCAGGTTCGAGGTGAACGAATCGGTCTGCTCGCGGCGGGCCTGTGCCGGATCAAAGCTCCGGCAGCCGGAGGTCAGCAGGCCGGCCAGGAGCACGCTGGCGGCGGGAAGCAAAATGAACGGGAAACGCATGGAAGATCCTTTCAGGTTTTCAAATCGCGGTCGTTCTGGGCGGCCAGGGCGTCGGCATAGCGGGTCAGGAAAGACTGGAGGCGATGGATGTCCACGTCTTCAATTTTCTTCAGGGCTTCGGATTCGAAATTCACGATATCCCGGAACATCTGGTTGGCCAGCTGCCGGCCCTTTGAGGTGAGCTGGACGAGCTTGCGGCGACGGTCCTTGGGGTGGGGTTTGCGGACCGCGAGCCCTTTTTTCTCCAAGGTGTCGAGGATGAAGGTGACGGTCTGGCGGGGGAAATAGTTGGCGGCGGCCATGGCGGCCGGTTCGGAATCTTCGGGATGCAGGTGCAGGTGCACCAGGACCATGCAGGAGTTGGCGGGCAGATGGTACAGCTGGCTGCGGAACATGAACTCCTGGTGGATGCGGCGCCACAGCGGGAGAATGCTGGTGGCGGGCAGATCCTCCGGGGGAGGAAAATCGCACCGGCGGAGAAAATCGGGTTGGGCAGTTGTCATCACGGTTCCTTTAATTCGAGATGGGATAGTACACCATTGGATTATATTGTCAAGGGGACAACGACAATTCTGGACATCGGGGCGGCCGGCTGTGCTCCGGAGCGGCCCGCAATATATTACGTACGATTGGATTGCGTCGGGGGCCGGACCGCCAGCAGGCCGGCGGCGGCCAGGGCGGCGAAGGCCGCGCTGGCGCCGAACGTGGCCGCGGGGCCGATGGCGGTCCAGAGCACGCCGGCGATGGCACTGGCCAGCAGCGTGGCTCCGCCGCCCACGAGGTTGAACACCCCGAAGGCGGTGCCGCGCAGTTCAGCCGGCGCCGAGTTGGCGATGAGTTTGGAGAAGAGTCCCTGGGTCAAGGCCATGTGTAGCCCCCAGCATCCGGCCCCGGTGAACGCCAGCAGGGGCGATCGGGCGGTGGCCAGAAGTACATCGGCGACGATCAGCACGCCGAGGCCCGCGAGGAGCAGGCCACGGGCGGAGAACCGGTCGGCGGCGGCTCCGGACGGATAGGCGCCGATGGAATACACGAGATTCATGACGATCATGATCAGCGGCACGAAGCCCATGGCGAGGCCGACATTCTGGGCACGGAGGATGAGGAAGGCTTCGCTGAAGCGGGCGAGGGTGAAGACGGCGCCGAGCGCGATCACCAGCCAGAAGCGGCGCGGCAGGCGGCGGGCATCGGCCAGGCCGAGGCGCTTGCGGGGCGCGGAGGTTGCATCGTCCGGTTCGCGCACGCCGAAGATGATTAACGCTACGCAGAGCACGGCGGGGATGACGGCGATCCACATCGTGTGGCGGATGCTGCCGGCCAGCAGCGCCATGCCGGCGACGGCCAGCAGGGGGCCGGCGAAGGCGCCGATGGAATCCAGCGCCTGGCGCAGGCCGTAGGCCGCGCCGCGCATTTCCGGCGGCACAAGGTCGGCGATCAGCGCATCGCGCGGCGCGCCGCGGATGCCTTTGCCGATGCGGTCGGCGAAGCGCGCGCCGAAGACCCAGCCGATGGAGGCCGCCAGCGGGAAAACCGGCTTGGTGACGGCGGAGAGGCCATAGCCCAGCAGCACGAGCGCCTTGCGCTTGCGGAAGAAATCGCTGACGGCGCCGGAAAACACCTTGCTGACGGCGGCCGTGGCTTCGGCGACGCCTTCGATCACACCGACGGTGGCCACGGAGGCGCCGAGCACGGTGGTCATCAGGACCGGCAGGAGGCTGTGGACCAGTTCCGAGGAGGTATCCATCAGCATGGAAACAAGTCCCAGGGCCCAGATGCCTCCGGGCAGGGCGCGGCGGCGATTTTCCACTTGCGGGTTCATGCGGTTAATCTACCGGAAAATCGCCCGGCGGGCAAACCGGTTGAGCGGCCGGCGCCCGGATGCGGGGGCTCGCGGCTCATGTCCGGAAACCGATTTTCCACACAATGGAAAAACTTTCGGGGATTTTTCCATACAATGGAAAAACTTTGACCGAATTTTCCACACTATGGAAAAATGTTTTCCACAGTGTGGAAAAACCGGTGAGCCGCCCTTCGCCAAGGCTTCGGGGGACAAGCCGCGATTCCCCGCATGGGGGGCGGATCCGTTCTACCAAGGCAGGCGCTGGCCCTGGTGGATCAGCTGGCCGTGCGGGAATTTTTCGCGGGCGATGGTCACGAGGCCGACGACCGTGCCGGCGCCCTCGTTGACTTCCATGGGCGCGGCCTGGCTGCCGAGATCGGTCTTCACCCATCCGGGATGGGCGGCGGCGACGGCGATGCCTTTATCCTTCAGCGTCTTCGATTGAATCAGCGTCAGCATGTTGAGTCCGGCTTTCGAGGTCGAATATCCCGCGGTCATGAAACCGCCGACGTGTTCCCACATGTTTTCGGCGGTGCCCAGCGAGCCGAGCATCGACGACTGGTTGATCACCCGTGCATCGTCGCTGCGCGCGAGCAGCGGCACGAGGGCCGCGGTGATTGCGTAGGGGGCGACCAGGTTGACCTCGAGGGTGCGGCGGACTTTGTCGGTGCTGGTCGGCTGTCCGTCCCACTCGAGGGCGATCCCGGCGTTGTTCACGAGCACGTCGAGTTTGCCGAAGGATTTTTCGAGATAAGTTGCCACGCCGGCGATGTCGTCGGGGCTGGTGACATCGAGGCGGACCGTGCGGGCATCGCACCCGGCCGCCGCGAGTTCTGCCGCCGCCGCTTTACCGGCGGTTTCGTTCCGCGCCGCGAGGACCACGGTGTAGCCGAGCAGGCCCAGCTGCCGCGCGATCTCCTTGCCCAAGCCCTTGTTCGCCCCCGTGATGAGCACCACTTTGCCATTTTTTGTCTTCATTGCCTGCGTTCTCCTGCCTGGCTGCCTATTATGTGTTCGAACAATAGTTCGTCCGGGTCGAGGCGTCAAACCGGGCACCCCCGAAAAACGGCTTAAGCCGGCGAGAAGACGCGCAGGGCGCGGTCGTTGGCGGGGGTGGGGATGCCGAGTTCGCGGCCGAGGCGGCAGATGGTGCCGGCGAACAGATCGATTTCGGGAACGCGGCCGGCCTCGACATCCTGCAGCATGGAGGTGCGGTTTTCGGGTGCGGCTTTCAGGATGACGCCTTCGGCCCAGGCGGGCACGTCGGCCACGCCGGCGATGCCAAGGGCGGCGCCGACGGCGGCGGCTTCGTCCATGAGGGCGCGGGCGAAGCGCAGGGCTTCGGGATTCCGGTGCAGCTCGGAGTTGGGGCGGCGCAGGACGGCCTGGGCCTGGTTGATGCCGATGTTGAGGATGTATTTCTTCCACTGCGCGGCGCGCATGTCGGCGGGCACGTCGTGGCGGATGCCGAGGCGCTCGAAGAAGGCCGCCACGGCCTGTACGCGGGGCGCGGGCGGGGTGTTGACGGCTTCGCCGAAGAGGATTTTCTCGCCGCCGCCCTGGATGACGGCATGGCCGGTGCGCATGGAGCTTTCGCAGTAGACGAAGCCGTGGAGGACGCGCGGCCAGCCGAATTCGGCGGCGAAGAAATCCTGCGCGGTGATGCCGTTGAGGAGCGGCAGGATCTGGGTGTGCGCCGCCGTGACGGACCGCACGGCCGGCAGGCAGGAAGCGAGGGCCGTGGACTTGACGGCGACGAGGACGAGATCGGCGGGCGGGCCGGGGTTGTCTGGCGTGACATAGATCAGATCGAGGCGCCGGCCGTTGAAGGAGGGCGGATCGGCCTGGTAGCGGGCGATGCGCGCGGCATCGGCGACAACCCGGAGGCAGTTGCGGTCGCGCGCGGAAATTTGGGCGGCGTAGAGGATGCCGATGGCGCCGAGGCCGACGAGCGCCACGCTTTCCACGGGTTTCATGGCTGGCGGGTGACGAGGAGCCGGACGGGGCCGTTGCCGGCTTTGGCTGGCTGAAGGGTGAAGGAGTTCAGGATGGCGGGCAGCAGGCAGGTCGTGCCGTGCTGGAGGATCATGGCCGGCTGGCCGGGGGTCTTGATGCGGACATCGCCATTGACGGGGAACAGGATGAGGAAGCTGCGGGCGTCGTGCTCGATCCGGCTGACCGTGGTCAGGGTCCATTCCTCGACGTGGAAATGCGGGTCGTCGAGGAGCAGGCGGACGGCATGGCCGCCGGGCTGCGGTTCTTCGGGAAGGATGGGCGCGACGGGACTGCCGGTGAGGTTCCAATTGATGACCTGCAGCGCCTTTTCAACATGGAGGGCGCGGGGCTTGCCGGTCTTGTCGAGGCGGTCCCAGTCGAACAGGCGGTAGGTGGTGTTGGCGTCCTGCTGGACTTCGAGCAGGAGGCAGCCGGCGCCGATGGCATGGACGCGCCCGCCGGGGGTGTTGAAGATCATGCCCGGCCGTGCGGGAAAGCGCTGCAGGAGCAAGGGTATGGTGCCGGTCGCGCGCGCTTTTTCGAAGTCCGCCGGCGTGACGCCGGGCTTGAAGCCGGAATAGATGTGGGCGTCGGGCGTTGCGGAAAGGACGTACCACATTTCGCTCTTGGCCTCGCCGCCGAAGCGGCTGGCGGCGGTGTCATCGGGATGGACCTGCACCGAGAGGGTTTCGCGGGCGTCGATGATCTTGACGAGCAATGGAAAGGCCTTGGCGGTGCGGCCCAAACCCAGCAGTTCGGGGCCGCGGAGCGCGATGGCCTCGGACAAGGTGGTGCCGGCGTCGGGGCCGTTGATGATCCGGGTGCGACCGTCGGGATGGTCGGCGATTTCCCAGGATTCGGCGTAAATCCCGGCGTTGAGCCGGCGATGGAATTCATGGATGAGCCGGTCGCCGCCCCAGATGTATTCCTTATACACCGGTTGCAACAGGATGGGCATGTACTGAGTCGACTCCATGCAAACCGAATTATGCGCGGAAAGGGGGCGACGAACAAGAAAAAGAAAACACCGGTGGACAAAGCATTCCGCCGTGCATTTTCTGCTTTACGGTGCAGGAGAAGAAGATCAGACTCCCCGACATCAAGTGCGGCATCTTGATTACGGCCGCAGGGTTGGAAAAGTCCGCAAAAACAAGAAAGGCGAACGATGAAGAGGTTGTCACTGGTCTTGTGCTTGTCGATGGCGTTGCCCGCGGCGTGTTGGGCGTTTCAGGCGGGGGTGATTGCAGGGGACCGGGCTGGATCCGGAATTCCGGTGGCGTTCCAGGCATCGTTCGGCGTCTTGAACGGGCAGGCGACCGAGCATGTATATGATTATGAAACGGTGGACGGCAGCCGGCGGCAGTTGAGCCGGTTGGATTGGGATTTGAAGAACGTGGCCATGGGCGGCATCAACGGCTCGGCCCGCCTGCTGGACAAGCTGACGATCAACGGCGGCTACTGGGCGGCGCTGTCGGAAGGCAGCGGCCAGATGGAGGATTATGACTGGATGGCCCCGCCGTCCACCGATTGGACGCACTATTCGCTCTCCGACGTGGACGTGACGGAAGGCTACAGTTTCGACCTGAATGCGGCGTGGGACCTCGTGACGTGGAACGACCTGGTCGGGCGCGTGTACGCCGGCTACAAGCAGGACGGCTGGTCGTGGGAAGACAGCGGCGTTTATCTGCTCTATCCGGAATACGGCTACATTCCGCAGGATCTGAACGGCGAGAACATGATCAACTACGAACAGGAATTCCGCATGCCCTACCTGGGCGCGAGCGCGGACTGGAACATCAGCGGCTTCACCGTTTCGGGACACCTGACCTGGAGCCCGGCCGTGGCGGCGGACGACTGGGACGAGCACGTGGCCCGCACGCTCAAGTTCCATGAAACCTTCGACGGCGGCAACATGGTCAACGTGGGCCTCGAAGCCCGCTACGTGTTCTCGCAGGGCTTCTGGAACGGCCTGTTCCTCAGCGCCGCCCTGGATTACCAGGTGATCGATCTGATGGTCGGCGACATGGAAGTGACGGATTACTCCACCGGCGAAACCGGCGGGGATTCGGACGTGGCCGGTATCGAGAACGAATACACGGTCTTTTCGCTGGGTGGCGGCATCCAATTCTAGACCATCAAGAAGGGTACGCGCATGGATCGGTGGATGAAAGCTGGGGCGGCGCTGTGCGCCGCCGGAATGTGGATGACGGTTCAAGCGCTGGCCCAGGCGGAACTGGCCAGCGCCGATCCGGCGGGAGAAGCCGCCGGAACGGCGCCGGCCGCAACCGCCCCCGCGATTTCCGCGGGCGACGTCGGACAGGATTTATGCGATGCGATCACGGAAGGCACGCGCCTGCTGGTCGAAAACCGCCTGCTTCCCGCCAACGGCGAGGCCAAGGCCGCCCTGCTGGAGGCGTTGATCCGTGCCAGCGAGCCCTCCGTTGTATTCCTCAGCGAAGAGGAACTGGCGGCGCGTTCCCAGAAACTGACGGACCGCGAATGGGATACCGGCCTCACGCTGATCGCCATGTCGGACAGCCTGCCCAAGGTGGCGGCGGTGCGGCCGGATTCGCCGGCGGCCGCCGCCGGGATCCTGCCGGGCGAGTGGCTGGAGAAAGTCGGCGAGCATGAAATTTCGACTGGTTCGGCGCTGAAATACGTGCGCGGCCTGATGGCCGCCGGCGACGCGCCGGACCTGGCGCTCGTCGTGCGCGGCGCCGATGAAAAGAGCCGGCCGGTGACGGTCACGCGCGGGCAACGCGCGGAAGTGTCGCTGACGGATGTGGAAGACCTGCCGGCCGGCATCGGTTACATGCGCGCGGCGGGCATTTTCACCGGCGCGGGCGCGGAAATCGCGGCGGCGCTGGACAAGTGGCAGGCGGCGGGCAAGCTGGGGGCGATCCTCGACCTGCGCGGCGCCGACGGCACGGCGGACGGCGAAATCCCGGCCGTCGCCGCAAAATTTGAACCGGTGGGCGAGGTGCTGTATTCCATGAACGACCGGCAGGGCCAGGAAGTGGTTTCCGTGAAGGCCGGACCGGCGCCGGCGGCCACCCTGCCGTTGATGGTGCTGGTGGACGAGGAAACGAGCGGCGCGGCCGAACTGCTGGCGGCGGTGCTGGGCGGCGGCGTGCGCGGCGCAATGATCATCGGCCGCGAAACCGCAGGCGACCCCCTGATCCGCGAACCGAAGAAGCTGTCCACGGGCCGCTATGCCCTGCTGGCCACGCGCCAGTTGAAAACGCCCGACGGCGCGGTCTATTCCGGCGCGGGCGGCGTGCAGCCCGATGTGGTGATCAACGACGCGGCGCTGGACGAGACGGTCTATGAGCCGGAGGCCCCGGTGCTGCGCAAGGGCAAGACGATGTCCGACGAGGAGAAGGAAGACAAGGCGCTGCGGGACCGCACGCGCAACGACACCTATCTGCGCCGGGCCACGGACGTCCTGCTGGGCCTGAAGGCGCTCGGCTATGGCGCCCAGCCGTGAACGTGGCGGGGTTGTGCCCGCCACGCCGGAGAACATCCGGCGCGCGGCGGACTTGCTGAAGAACGGGGAACTCGTCGTCGTTCCGACGGAGACGGTCTATGGCGTTGCGGCACGCGCCGATTCGCCGGCGGCCCTGGCGCGGATCTATGCGGCGAAGGGGCGGGATGAATCCAAGCAGATCGCGCGCTTTGCCGCCGGTCTGGACGGCGTGCGCGCCGCGGGGGTGCAGGTCAATCCGGTTGCCGCGCGGCTGGCCGCGGCGTTCTGGCCGGGGCCGTTGACGCTGGTGCTGCCGGCGGCCGGCGGCGAATGGACCGGATTCCGCGTTCCCGATCAGGCCGCGGCGCTGGCGTGGCTGCGGGAACTGGGCGATGTGATCCCGGCCGTGACCAGTGCGAACCGCAGCGGCGAGCCAGCCGCGAAAACGGCGCAGGCCGCCTGGGCGGCGCTGGCGCCGCACGTGGCACTGGCGTTGGATGCCGGACCCGTGACGGTCGGCGCCGCGAGCACCGTGGTGAAGGTGTCGGCCGACGCGGTTGAAATCCTGCGCGCGGGACCAATCGACCGCGCCGCTCTTGCGCGCGCCGCGCAGTGCCCCGTCCGGGGGTGAGAACGGGTCGCGTCCCCCCATGCGGGGAATCGCGGCTCATGCCTCCAAGGGGGGGGGCGGGGGCTCAGGCGGCAAAACGTCCGAAAAAGCTTAAAAAGGGCACTTTTGCGGGGTTTTTCACCGCAAATTCACGCAAATGGGAATGAGCCGCGAGCAAGCGCATGGGGATTGTCATTTCATGTCAGAAGCGCATAATAAAAAGAGAGGTATGGGAATATGTTGGCTCATGGATTGGCAGGGGAGTGCGGCAATGAAAGCCAGTAGGTCTGTATCGTTTGGGCGATTTGCCAGTTGGTTGGTGGCGGCTTGGTTGGGATTCTCGCCTGTTGTTCGGGCCGCGACCTGGTATGTCTGGACAAATTCCGCGGTGAATGGGCCGGGGACGGCCTGGTCCAACGCATTCTGGGAGATACAATCTGCGGTGGATGCGGCGGCAAACGGGGATGATGTACAGGTCCGGCCGGGGATATATGCATCCGGCGGCCGGCCGGCGGCCGGATTGGCTGTGACCAACCGCGTGGTGATCGACAAGACGATTGCCGTGGCCAGCACCGACGGGGCCCTAAATACCGTCATCGAAGGCGGCGGGAACGATAATCCGACGGCAATTCGCGGGGTGTTCATGACGAATGGCGCCAGTCTTTCGGGCTTCACGGTTCGCTACGGGAACACCATGGAATCCGGGGCCGACGAGGACCAGCGCGGCGGTGGATTGTTCATGGCAGACACCAATTGCACAGCCGTTGATTGCACAATCCGTGAAAATTCCGCATTATTCGGCGGCGGCGTTTGCGGCGGCGTCTGCCGCCGTTGCCTGTTGACGGGCAATTCCACGCAGATTCCCCCCGGCATGATGGTCATTGCCGGCGGAGGCGCGTATGGCACGATCCTCTTTTCGTGCGTAGTGGAAAGCAACTCCTCCAATTGGAGTGCCGGCGGCCTCGCTGAAGGCGAGGCGCATGATTGCGTGATTCAGGGAAACGGCGCCACGTACAATGCCGGCGCCGCCAGCGGAGCCAGGCTGTTTGGCTGCATTGTACGCAACAATGTTTCGGCCTCGCCGGGAGCAATTTCCGGGGGCGAGGTGTACTCGACGTTGATTTGCAACAACGACACCACGCAGAATGGGGCGGTCGACGGCGCGCTGTTGGTCAACTGCACGATCGTGCACAACAGTGCCTCGGACAAAATCGGCGGGGCAAACGGGTGTACGCTGATCAACAGCATCGTGTGGTCCAATACCACCCGGAGCACGTGGCCGACTCCGGATTACATGTCGTGCACGTTTTCAAACAGCTGCGCACCGTCGTTGTCTCTTGATTCAGGCAACATCGATCAGCCGCCCGCCTTCCTGGATTGGACCAATGAAGATTTTCACCTGACGGCCGACTCGCCGTGCCGGGATGCCGGCACAACATCGTATTGGAGCAGTTGCACGACCGATTACGAAGGCCAACCGCGCTGGTTCGGTTCCGCGCCTGACATGGGGGCTGATGAAGCCTGTGTATTGTTCCACAATCTGGTGTCGAGTCCACCCGACGTCCAACTCGGATCCGTGGCGATTCCGGGCCAGGTCTATTCCCTACAGGAATACACTCCCGGTTTGGATGTGGATTGGCAGCCTTCGGCTGTGACCGTGACAGCGGAGACGACGACGGTCACACTCAATTTCACGCCGACCAATCAATACCGGCAATACCGGCTTGTGTTGCAGCCGTAGCCGATAACGAGGGGGGAGGCTCAAGGCGGAAAGGACCTGAAAAGGCTTCAAAAGGGCACTTTTGCGGGATTTTTGTGATTTAAACTCAATGGAAGGGATATATTGCGGCAGGGTGGTAGCGCACAATTAAAGTTGTTTGGGTGGATGCATGATACACATGACGCATAAATCTCTGGCCGCCGACATGATTCTCCGCGCGATCCTGCTCAGCCTGTTCGACATCGGAATCGGGGTTTCCGTGGGGTTGTCGTCTTCGCGGTTAAACGGCGCAGCTGCATTTCTGGTGTTGTGTGTGCTGAGCGGAGGATGTTTCGTGTTCATTCTGGTTATTCTGAAAGGGCGGAAATCGACCGTATCCAAAGGGGTGGTGGAAGAACTTCAGACATTGATAACGGAAGACCCGCGTGAAACGTTTGTCCTCATTCCAATTTGGCTGGTCTTCAATTTAATCCGGGGCCTGTCCATTTCCGGACACCTGATCCTGCGCCTGCTCTCGTTCGGGAAAATTCGCGCCAAGGCCGCCTGCTTGTATTTGGAGTCCGGTCCGTGCCCATGGACAGGACCGTGGTTTGTGAACAATGTTCTCGGGATCACCGGTTTTATCATTGGTGCACTGTTTTGGGCTGGAAT
This sequence comes from uncultured Verrucomicrobiota bacterium, assembly GCA_964567795.1. Lineage (GTDB taxonomy): Bacteria > Verrucomicrobiota > Kiritimatiellia > CAIQIC01 > Lenti-01 > Lenti-01. The sequence goes on along the minus strand of CAZMOR010000069.1, from coordinate 5,921 downwards.
GCTGCTGCTGACATTCAGATTGCTGGCCGGAAAGGGCTCCTAATTGAAAACCATGAACCGGCAGCTTTTCCGCCGTGCGTTTGTTTTCTGCTTGTTCGGAGCATGCCTGGTGGCATGCGGAGGCCTGGGCTGCAATTGCACTGGATCAGAAGCGGCCAGGACCGCCAGGGCCAGGTTCGGTGACACCAGCTTTCCGTTGGACAGTTTTTTGCGGCTGGTAGACACGAATCAACTGCCGCCGGGATGTATTGTCCTCGCTGCCGGCAGGGATTTTGAAAGGATCTCCTGGCCAGTACCGGAGACGGGTCATCTTGTGGTGCTCGACCGGGTGCCGGATCAACCCCGGTCTGATCAGGGGCCATATCGGCGATTGGTGGCCTTCATCCCGCTCCGAGCGGGCGGCATCCGGTTTGTGACGGACACGAATGCCGTTGCCGAGGACATTTCCATCCAATGGGAGGACGGCACCCTCACCACGAATTTCTCCTGGAAGCAATTCTAAGGTGCGGCCGGGGCGGCAGATGAGCCGCGATTCCCCGCATGGGGGGAGCTGGAGGTGCCGGGCGGCGGGAGCGGGGGTGGGAATGTAATTTTGCGGCCGGGAAGATGTTGTACGCGGGGGAGGGGGTGGATTATACTGCCTGAAATATGAGTTTTCTGGGTCAAATCGGCGCCGGGACGCTGGCGCGATTGAGCGGGGCGTCGCGCACGACGGCGGTGGTGTGGGCGGTGGCGGTGAAATCGCTCCGGCCGGACACGTGGACGGCGCCGCTGAAGAACGTGCTGGCGCGGCAGGTGCTGTTTACCGGGCTGGAGGCGACGGGGTTTGTCTCCATGATCGCGCTGATCGTGGGGGCGTTGGTGGTGGTGCAGGCGCAGTACTGGCTGATGCGGCTGGGGCAGGCGGCGCTGATCGGGCCGATCCTGGCGGCGGTGGTGGTGCGCGAGGTGGGGCCGCTGCTGACGAATTTCGTGGTGATCGCCCGCAGCGGCACGGCGATTTCGACCGAACTGGCGACCATGAAGGTGCACGGCGAGGTGCGCGCGCTGGATGCGATGGGCATCGATCCGTTCGTCTACCTGGTGATTCCGCGCGTGCTGGGGGTGGCGGCGTCGACGTTCTGCCTGACGATCATCTTCCTGGCGGTGACGTTCATCGGCGGCTTCCTGTGCCTGTGGGTGATCGAACTGGGCGACGTGGACATCGGGCTGTTCTTCAACAACATCATCGGCGCGATCGGCATCCGGGACGTGTGCAGCGTGCTGGCGAAATCGATCATTCCCGGCATGATGACGGGCGCGATCTGCTGCGACGAAGGGCTGGCGGTGGGCGCGGCGGCGACGGAGGTGCCGATCGCGGCGACGCGGGGCGTGATCCGGTCGGTGGCGACGCTGTTCGTGACTTCGCTGCTGATCTCCCTGATGGCGTATCTATAGGACTTGAGATGGCGGAACGAGACGACAACGAATTGATCCGGGCGGAGGCGGTGCGCGGCACGCCGGACGGGCCGGCGTGGAGCTTCGAGGTGCCGCGCGGCGGCGCGCTGTGGATTCCGGACGGCGAGGATTCGGGGATGCTGTGGCTGGACTGGCTGACGGGCATCGAGCCGCCGCCGGCGGGCCGGATGCGGTGGCAGGGCACCGACTGGCAGGAGCGGGGCGCGGACGACGCGGCGGCGGCGCGCGGCCGGATGGGGTGCATTTTCGCGGCCGGCGGGCTGCTGGCGAACCTGGACATGGACGAGAACGTCTGGTTGCCGGCGCGCATGCACCGGCGGGAGGGCGCGGCGGCGGCCATCGAGCAGTGGGCGCGGTTTTTCGGCGTCTGGCCGCTGCCGGCGGAGCGCGCACCGTTCGTGCGCGACCGCGACCGGCGGAAAATCCTGTGGACGCGGGCGTTCGCGGGCCAACCCGAGGCGCTGATCCTGGAGCGGCCGCTGCGGGACGCGCCGCCGGAGGACCGCGCACTGCTGCTGCAGGCCGTGCGGCAGGTGCGCGCGGGCGGCGGCGCGGTGGTGTGGATCGATGGATTTGTGGAGGCGGAGACGCAGGCGGCGCTGGCGCCGCTGGCGACCGCGGCGCCGGCACCGGCGTGAGGAGCGAACATGGCGAAGAAATTCAAATTCCGGTACGTGAACGAGATCGTGGGCGGCTTCGTGCTGCTGGTGTTCCTGTTGCTGCTGGCGGGGGTGCTGGTGGCCGGCCACGCCCAGCACTGGTTCGAGGCGAAGTACCTGATCAACCTCAAGTTCCCGGCGGAAGGTTCGATGGAACTGCAGAAAGGCGCGGAAGTCATGCTGCTGGGCGCGAAAGTCGGCAGCGTGCAGGACATCACCGTGGACGACGACGGGCGCATTTCGGGCACGATGCGGGTGCGCGGGCCGTTCATGCGGTTCGTGCGGGCGGATTCGATCGCGCTGGTGAAGAAGAAAATGGTGGTGACGGGCGATGCCTACATCGAGCTGACGCGCGGCACGGGCGCGGAACTGCCGCGGTCGGGCGGCGAAATCGAATGCGTGAAGGACACGGAAATCATCCAGATGCTGGAGGAGGCGCTGGAGGCGATCCGCAAGGAGGCGATCAACACGCTGGCGCTGGTGAACGGGGCCATTGCGGAATACACGGACCTGGCGGCGGGCATGAACGACACGGACGGCAACCTGCAGAAGCTGCTGGCGAACGCCAACGGCCTGCTGGAGGACGTCCGCAAGGGGCCGGGCGTGCCGGCGAAGCTGCTCAACGATCCGGCCATGGCCAAGGACGTGGAGGACATCGTCGCGCAGATCCAGGCCCTGATGACCAAGGTGAACGCCATTGCCGCCGAAGTCCAGACCGTGGCCAAAAAACTGCCGCCGATGGCCGATACGGTCGCGGGCGAGGTCGACAACCTGCCGGTCATCACCGGCGATGCGCAGACGCTGATGCGCGAGACGACGACACTGCTGGACGGATTGCAGAAACACTGGTTGTTGAGGAAATACATGGGCTCGGACGATGCCGTCCGGTCCGAGGAGGTCTTGGTGCCATGAGAACACATGTCATGATCCGGGGATTCAAGGCGGGAACGCTGGTGCTGGCGCTGCTGGCGGCGGGGTGTGCGTCGCCGAAACCGGCGCAGTTCACGGATGCGGACTGGATTTCGCAGACCACAACGGGCCGGGGCGCCTTCGAGCGCGGCGACTACCCGCGGGCGGAAGAGGCTTTTGCGCGGGCCCAGGCGCGCGCCCGGGCGCTGGATGACGCGAATGCGCTGGCGGTGGCAGCGGCGAACCGCGCCCTGTGCCTGATCTCGGACGGCAAGGCGGCGGAGGCGCGCACGGCGGTGGATGAAGCGCTGGCGGATGCGCGGGTCTCGAAGGACCGCCGGATGGAATTGCTGGTGGCCGGCGCGCGCGCCGACGTGGCGGCCGGCCTGCCCGACGCGGCCCTCGACCGGGTGGCGGCGGCCTTGAAGCTGAAGCCGGACACCTTGCTGCGGGCCCAGGCCTTGCTGGTGCAATGCGGGGCCCAACTGGCGAAAAAGGATACGGCGGCCGCAACGCGGGCGCTGACCGACGGCATGAGCGAGAAGGCTTGGCGTCAATTGCCGCCATCGATCCGCGCCTTGCAGGTGACGTTGCGCGGGGCGATTGCCGCGGCGGACCAGAAGCCGATGGAAGCGATGGCGCGCCAGGACGAAGCGGCTGAACTCTGGAAAAAGGCGAATCGCCTGCCGGAAATGGCCCGCTCCCTGGCGGAGGCCGGCCGGCAGGCCCAGACCGCCGGCGACCTGGCCGGGGCCTGCGACCGCTACTACCGAGCGGCGCGCAGCCTGTGGGCGCAGGGAGCCCAGCCCGATGCCGCCAAGGTCCTGGAAATGGGCGTTTCTTGCGCGGAACAGCTTAAGGACGAGGCGGTTGGAAAGAAAATGGCGGACCTTTTTGTAACTTTCAAACAAGAACAACGACTGGATAAATAACGGAACCCGGAGAATGGGCATGAAAAAATGGATTCTAATCTGTTGCGCGGCGCTGGTGGCGACCAGCGCGTGGGCGGCGAAGGAAATGAGCGTGCAGGTGCGCGACGGCCAGTTGCGCAACCGTGCATCGTTCCTCGGTGCGGTGACCGGCACGGTGGCCTATGGCGACCGGGTGACGGTGAACCAGGAGCAGGCGGGCTGGTGCGAAGTGACGACGAGTGCCGGCGCCACGGGCTGGATTCACGGTTCGGCGTTGACGCCCAAGCGCGTCGTGGCGGGCTCGGGCATGGCCGATGCGCAGACCGGCGCCAGCGGCGAGGAAGTCGCGCTGGCCGGCAAGGGCTTCAGCAAGGAAGTCGAGGCGGAATACAAGAAGCAGAACAAGGCTCTCGACTACACATGGGTGGACTGGATGGGCAAGCAGACGGTGGCGCCCGACCAGCTGGTGCAGTTCCTGAAGCAGGGCGGCCTGGCCCAGTAAGGAGCAGAACATGAAATCGATTCATTTCAACAAGTGTTGCGGATTCGCGGTGCTGGCGGCCGGCATGGTCTGGCTGGCGACCGGCTGCGAGACCATGAACAAGGTGGTGCAGGCGGCGTCGGATGCGGCGGCGGCCGGCGGCGTGATCACGACCAACCAGGCGGCAAGCATCAACCGCACGTCGCAGGCGGTGACAAAGACGTTCCAGGACATCACGCCGGAGCAGGAATACTACATCGGCCGCACGGTGGCGGCGACGGTGTTGACGCAATACAAGCCCTTGGCCAAGGACGACCTGAACGGCTATGTCAACGAAGTGGGCCAGTCCCTGGCGCAGTTCTCGGACCGGCCGGAGACCTTCGGCGGCTATCATTTCCTGGTGCTGGATTCGCAGGACATCAATGCCTTTGCGGCGCCGGGCGGGTTGATCCTGGTGACCAAGGGCCTGCTGCAGTGCTGCCAGAACGAGGACGAATTGGCCGCGGTGCTCGCGCACGAAATCGGGCATGTGGAGAAAGTGCACGGCCTGCGGGCGATCAAGACCGGGCGGCTGAATTCCGCGTTGACGATCCTGGCCGTCGAAGCCGGCAAGAACCTGGCCGGCGAGCAGTTGGCCGAAGTCACGCAGGCGTTCGACGAATCCATCAACGACATCACCGGCACGCTGATGAACAGCGGCTATTCGCGCAAGCTGGAATACGAGGCGGATGCCGCGGGCGTGGAGATCCTGAAGCGGTCGGGCTACCAGTCCGGCGCGCTGGTGGCGATGCTGGAGAACATGGCGAAGAACTGGGATACGTCGCGCCACGACTTCGCGGCGACGCATCCGGCGCCGGCGGACCGCATCGCGCAGCTCCAGAAACTGGGCGTGGCGTCAACGCAGGCGTCGAACAACGCCCGCCAGCAGCGGTTCCTGGCTGCGACGCGGTCGCTGTAAAGAGGGGCGGCCGGGCGGATGAACAAAAAGCTCGCGTACGGGCTGCTGGCTGGCGTGCTGGCGACCGCCGGGGCGGGACTCCTGGACCGCACCGGCCTGACCGGCCGCTGGGACAATCCCATGTCCGACTGGCGGGCGCGGCTGCTGGCCAAGTCCTCGCCGGCGACGGACGAGGTGAAGCTGGTCCTGCTAGACCAGGCCAGCCTCGACTGGGCGAGCCAGAACATGGGTTGGTCGTGGCCCTGGCCGCGCGAGGCGTATGCGCCGCTGTTGGATTACCTGAAACGCAACGGCGCGCGGGCCGTGGCGTTCGACGTGCTCTATACCGAGCCCTCGGCCTATGGCGTGGCGGACGACGAAGCCCTGGGTGCGGCCGCGGAGCGGTTTGGCAATTTCGTCGGCGCGGTGTTCCTGGGCAAAACAACGGACCAGGCCACGAGCTGGCCGGAATTCGCCAAGCCCAATCCCGTTGAAGTGCAAGGCTTGGAAAACTGGCTGGAAGCCCATCCGGCTGCGGCGGGGGAAATGGTGGCGACCGGGGCGGC
>CAZMOR010000068.1:0-2611 GCA_964567795.1 uncultured Verrucomicrobiota bacterium | reverse complement strand
TGGCCAAATTCCTGGTCGGCCTGCTGCTACTCCCGCCGGCAGCGGCGCTTACGATGACGTTCGGCCGCGCCGTGCTCATCCTCGCCGAATCCCCCACGCGCCTCCCCCTGCTACCGGCCTTCGCCTGCGTGGCCGGCATCGCCATCTGGGCCATCATCTGGCTTTTCCTGCCGCCGATGACCCGCACCTACATCCTCGGCCACGAACTTACCCATGCCCTTTGGACCGTCCTTTTCGGTGGCAAGGCTTCCGGCCTGAAGATCAGCGACACCGGCGGCAGCGTCCGCGTCAGCAAAAACAACGCCTGGGTCACCCTCGCGCCCTACTTCTTCCCCCTCTACACCTTCCTCGTCGCCCTCCTCTGGCTGCTGTCCGCCTGGCTGTTCCCCGCCGTGAAGCCCTACGCTGCGATCTTCCTCTTCTGGATCGGCCTGACGTGGTCCTTTCACATCACCTTCACGTTGCGCTTCCTCGCCTACAACCAGCCCGACATCCGCGAACACGGCCGACTGTTCTCCTACGCCCTCATCTACGTCCTCAATCTCGTATCCATCGGCGCCGCCCTCATCGCCGTCGGCTCGTGGACCTTCGCCGCCGCCGGCGCCGACCTCCTCGACAACCTCCGCTTCCTCGCCGCCGCCGCGCACACCTTCTACGGCTGGGCCATCACCCGCCTGCCCGACTTCAGCCGCTAGACCCGCTCCCCCCATGCGGGGGATCGCGGCTCATGCTTTTCCAAAGCCTTCTGAATCCTGACTCCTGAATTCTGAATACTCGCCGCCCCGGCGGCGAAAAACGCCGCGAAAGTGCCCTTTTTAGCCCTTTTTCGCCTTTTCTAACCTTGAGCCCCCCCCCTCTCAAATTTCCCGGGCCGGCTGGGCGGGGGCTTGGCTTGTGATGTCCTGCTTTCCATGCTATTTCATGAATTGGATTTCCTCACTTCAATATGTTTCGAGGATGAACGCATGAAAACATGGCTTTGGTTGATCTTGGTTCCCGCTCTCGTTTGGGCCGATTCCAATCCCTGGACGCTTAGTAAAAGTCCCAGCTATCTGGACGTCCATCCCGACAAAGTCATTCTCCTCGACGATCAGACCGAAATCCCGCAGTCCGAACTCGTCACTCTCGGCAACCGGCTGGATGCGTTTCTCGATCATATCCAAAAATCGAGCGACCTCCGGTTCATTGTCCTGGCCTTGCGCCCGGAATGCGCTCCGCTCCAACGCGAGTTGTGCCAACGCATCCGGCAACGCGGCATCGACATCGGCATCGAACCCTGGGAGGCCGGCCGCGCGGCCACCGCCGAACAGCTTGCCGCGTTGAACTGGATGGGCGATGTGCTTCCCGACACAACCAACGACCTGTTCGCTGCATATCAAGCGGCGGCGGCGGGGCATCCGTGCGACATCGAAATCAACGGGGATTCCCTGACGATCCTCAAGGACAACACCGTGGTGACCGGAGCCGGCCTCGATATCCCCGGAAATCCGTTTGAACTTTTGGTGGATCAAACCGAGGCGCGCGACGGCCTTTCGTGCCTGTACTTCTGCCGAAAATCCGACGGCGCCGAGGTGTTCAAGAAGGCGGTCATGGTCATCGCCCGGCGCGCCCCGAAGATGGCCTGGAACATGGGCATCGAAACGGGCAGTGCCACGGCCCTGCTACTCAGTCCGGTCGAAGCCAACCCGGCAGGCAAAACACCGGTCTACTTTGAATGCCGCCACAATGAACTGTTCCTCATTTCGTCCGAACGGATCGACAAAGCCTGCACGGACAAACTGATGGAGGTCCGGCGGCAGACGTATTGCGATCCGGCCTCCTTCCAGAAAACACTGGATGCCACCACGCTGTCGGTGGACGGCCAAAACCTGAGCTTCACCAACGCCTTCCGGAAAAACTACCTTCTGGCCCCGGACGTGAATGCCCGGGGATTTTCATTCGCTCACTCCGCCTTCGCTGGGGATGATCTTTGGTTTGCCGCCCAGATGAAAAATCTCGACCCCGATAAACAGTATGTCTGCTTCTTTGTCCGGTCCGACAGTTTCGACGCCTTCCGACAGGCGCGGAAAATCGCCGCATGGGATTTCAAGTTGGAAACCAGCTGCGAATTGCTGAATGAAAACGAACCCGTCGCGATCGGATCCAGCGACCAGTAGCGCGCGCGGCTGCCGGCATCGAAAAACGCCGCGAAAGCACCCTTTTTAAGCCTTTTTGGCCATTTCCGGCCTTGAGCCCCCCCTTCCGGGCATGAGCCGCGAGCCCCCGCATGGGGGGAGCCGGTTTGCACCCAAGCCCCCGAAAGAGTATCTAGAAGGATCATGATTCACGAAGCGCGCATCCACCGCCTGGATTCCCGCCCGCCGGCACGGGGAAAATACGTGCTCTACTGGATGCAGCAGTCGCAGCGCGCTGGTTTCAATCCCGCGCTGGAATTCGCCATCGAACAGGCCAACGCCCTGCACCTGCCCGTCGTCGTCGCGTTTGCGCTGACGTCGTTTCCCGAGGCCAACCGGCGGCACTACCAGTTCATGCTCGAGGGCCTGCGCGAGACCGAACAGCTTCTCGCCGCGCGCGGCATCGGCTTCTGCATCCGCCTGGGCCCGCCGGAGGA
>CAZMOR010000067.1:0-6788 GCA_964567795.1 uncultured Verrucomicrobiota bacterium | reverse complement strand
AGCGAGTCGGCGCCCAGATCCTCGATGAAGGAGGCTTCCGGAACGACCTGATCCTTGTTCACGCCCAGCTGCTCGACGATGATGTCTTTGACTTTATCTGCAAGAGCCATTGTGTTTCTCCGTTGTTTTGTTTCTTTTTTTAAATCACCAGATCATGCCGCCGCACACCGGCAGGGTCTGCCCGCTGATGTACGCCGCGTTGTCGCCCGCCAGGAAGGCCACGGCCTTCGCCACGTCTTCCGGTTCCCCGGGCCGGGCCAGGGGCACGTTGCGCAGCATGGCTTCCTTGGCTGCCTCCGGCAGCTTGTCGGTCATGGCCGTGCGGATGAAGCCCGGCGCCACCGCATTGATGCGGACGTTCCGGCTGCCCAGCTCCTTGGCCAGGGTCCGGGTCAGCGCAATCAGCCCCGCCTTGGAGGCCGAATAGTTCACCTGGCCGGGATTGCCCATGATGCCCACCACGCTGGCGATGTTCACGATCGAACCCGCCCGCTGCTTCATCATGATCCGCGCCACGGCCTTCGTCACCAGGAAGGCCCCCTTGAGATTGATGTCCAGCACCGCGTCCCAGTCCTCTTCCGACATGCGGATCAGGAGGGTGTCGCGGGTGATGCCGGCGTTGTTGACCAGGACGTCGATGTGCCCGAAATCGGCGGCGATCTTGGTGACGGCCTCGCCCACGGCGGCGCCGTCGGCCACGTTCATGGCATAGACTTCCGCCCGGCGGCCCAGGGCCCGGACCTTGCCCGCGGTCTCTTCCAGCCATTCAAGCTTCACGTCGCCCAGCGCCAGGTCCGCCCCGTCGGCGGCCAGTTGCAGGGCAATCGCCTGCCCGATACCCCGGGCGGCTCCGGTCACGATCGCGACTTTATTTTCCAAAGGCTTCATCTGTGGGGATTCCTATGGTCAAGTGGACAGTTTGGCGGCCTCTTGGGCCCCCGCCAAGTCAAAAATGCTGGTAATCGCCGCTTCCGGCACGATGCGCTTGCCCAGGCCGGCCAGGACATTGCCCGGCCCGCACTCGAAGCCCGCGGTCATGCCCGCTGCCGCCATGTCGGCGAAGCCTTCGGTCCAGCGCACGGACGAGATAACCTGCGCGACCATCAGGCGGCGGATTTCATCTGGGGTCGTGTGCGGCTTGCCGGTCACGTTGGACCAGACGGGACACGTCGGCGCATGGAAATCCACGTTCGCGAGCAAACCGGACAGCTTGTCCGCCGCCGGCTTCATCAGGGAGGAATGGAAGGCCCCCGCCACCGTCAGCCGCAGCGCGCGCTTGGCGCCGGCGGCCTTGGCCGCCGCCTCGCCCGCGGCGATGCGGTCGGCATGGCCGGAGAGCACCGTCTGCACCGGCGAATTCAAATTGGCGATTTCAAGCCCGCTGGCCTGGGCCACTTCCTGCACCTTGTCCAGCGTCAGGCCGATGATCGTCAGCATGCCGCCGGGGGTGGCTTCGCAGGCTTCCTGCATGAACTGCCCGCGGGCGCGCAAAATACGCACCGCATCCTCGAACGAAACCACGCCGGCTTCATGCAGCGCGGCCCACTCGCCCAGGCTGTGCCCCGCCGTGCCGGCCACCGCCAGCGGGCCGCTGGCGAAATGCGCCAGCGCGGCGCGCGCGGCCCGGCTCACCACGAAGATGGCCGGCTGCGCATTGTAGGACTTGGTCAATTCCTCGATCGGCCCCTCGACGCACAGCTTCAGCACGTCCAAGCCGAGAACTTCGCTCGCCTTGGCAAACAGCGCGCGGCATTCTTCCAGCCCTTCGGCCAGGTCGCGGCCCATCCCGACCGCCTGGGCCCCCTGCCCCGGAAACAACAGCATCTTGCTCATAACCACTCCACCACGGCGCCGCCCCACGACAGCCCGCCGCCAAACGCCACCATCAGGATCTTGTCGCCGCTCTTGATCCGGCCGGCCGCGACGGCCTCCGACAGCGCCAGGGGAATCGACGCCGCCGAAGTGTTGCCGTAGCGGTCGAGGTTCAGGAATACCTTGTCCATGACCTTGTCGCCCAGGCGCTTGGCGACCGCTTCGACGATGCGCATGTTGGCCTGATGAGGGACCATCAAATCGATATCGGCCACCGTCAGGCCTGCCCGCGCGATCGCTTCTTGCGCGGCCACCAGCATGGTGTTGACGGCGGTCTTGAATGTCTCGCGGCCGGCCATGTGGATCGCGTGCAAATGGTTCCGGACGGTTTCTTCGGAGGCGGGTTGCTTGGAACCGCCGGCCGGAATGGAAAGGAAATCGGCCTGACTGCCGTCCACGCCCAGCAGGCTCGAGCGCAGGCCCGGCCGATCCGAGGCCTTCAACACCACGGCGCCGGCGCCGTCGCCGAACAGCACGCAGGTATTGCGGCTGGTCCAATCCGTCACCACGCTGAGTTTTTCCGCGCCAATCACCAGGGCGGTCCGGATGCGGCCGGACTCGATGGCCGCCGCCGCCGTATCCAAGGCCATGATAAAGCCGGCACAGGCGGAGGACAAATCGTAGCCATAGGCCTTCTGGGCGCCCAGGGCCGCCTGGATCAGGCAGGCCGTGCTGGGAAAAATCATGTCGGGCGTGCAGGTGGCCACGAAAATGGCCTCGACGTCCGCCGGGGCGAGGCCGGCATTCGCCAGCGCCCGGCGCGCCGCCGCGGCCCCCATGTCCGAGGTCAGCTCGTTCTCCGCCGCGATGCGCCGTTCGCGGATGCCGGTGCGGGTCTGGATCCACTCGTCGCTGGTATCGACCAGTTTCTCGAGGTCGGCGTTGGTCAGCACCTTTTCGGGCGCGTAATGCCCGACGCCTGCGATGGCCGCATAGATCTTCGAACTCATGCCGGAGTCCCTTCCTGGGGCAGCGTGCACTTCTTGACCCCTTCCAAAATGGATTCATTCACGCGCAGCTTCACCGCCTGCACCGCCTGCAGGATGCCGTTCTTCGCGGCGATCTTGTCGGAACTGCCGTGGCCGATGATGCAGATGCCGTTGACGCCCAGCAAGGGGGCGCCGCCGTAGGTCTTCTGGCTCGTTTTCCGCTTCAGCGCGCGCAGGCCGCCGCTCAGGAGCAGCGCCCCCAGCACGCGGATCGGATTCTTCGTCAATTCGCGCTTGAGCCACTTGCCGATGGCATGCGCCACGCTTTCGCTGGTCTTGAGGATCACGTTGCCCGTGAAGCCGTCGCAGACCACCACGTCCACCACGCCTTCGAAGAGATCGTGCCCCTCGACGTTGCCGATGAACTTGACCGGGCACTTCTCGAGCAGGTCGAAGGTCTCCTTGCTTAGGGCGTTGCCCTTGGCTTCCTCGGTGCCCACGCTCATGAGCCCGACCTTGGGCTCCGCCTGGCCGATGACCTTCCGGGAATAGGCCGAACCCATGATGGCAAACTGCATCAGGATTTCCGGCGTGCAATCCGTCGTGGCGCCGCCGTCGATCACCACCACCGGCTTCTCGGCCGGCGTGGGCATCGCCACGGCGATGCCGGGCCGGCGGATGCCTTCCAGTGTGCGCATCTTCAACGTCGCGGCGGCCACGGCCGCCCCCGTGCTGCCGGCGGCAAACACGGCATCGGCCTCGCCGTTCTTGACGAGGTCCATGGACCGGTTGATCGAGGAATCCTTCTTGCGCCGGACGGCGGTGGCGGGCGATTCGCCCATGCCGACCACTTCCGAGGCATGCCGGATCTCCACCCGGCCGGGATTGCCGCCGCACCGGGCGATTTCCGCGCGGATGGCTTGCTCGTCCCCGACCAGATACAGGCATTCGATGTCCGGGCATTCCCGGACAGCGAGCAGGGCTCCTTCTACGATGGCTTGGGGGGCGAAATCGCCTCCCATGGCGTCCACTGCGATTCGCATGGCGTTCCGTGGCTTCCCGCCGAAGCGGGACGGCCCGAAATCAATCCTGCGTTTCCTGGATCACGACCTGGCGGCCGTTGTACTTGCCGCACGAAGGACAAACGCGATGAGGCTGGCGGGGGGCGCCGCATTCCGGGCACGCCTGGGTGGCGGCCTGCGGAATCTTGCTGGCCCAGACGGCCTTGCGCATGCGGACGCGGCTCTTCGATACTTTTCTTTTCGGGACTGCCATGTTCTTTCTCCTTACCTTACTTCCGTCCCCGTCCGGGACCGCTTTTCGGCGGCCGGGTGCCGGGGGTTGCAATCAATTGATCCAACGCGGACCACGGCGACGGCCCCTGTTCAGGGGGCTTGCAGCCGCACGGGCCTTCGTTCAAATCCTGGCCGCATTGGGCGCACAGCCCTTTGCAACCACCGTGGCAGAGGGGAAATCCGGGAATTTCCAGCAACAAATCCTCTCGCACGTCGGCCGAGACATCCAGGAATTCCGGGTGCTCTGCCCACTCGTAAGCGTGCAAGAATGACGAAACCCGCACGGTTGTCGAGAAAAATTGCGCGCACCGGGAGCACCGCAACTGCACCGGCGCTTCGACCTGCCCCCGCACCACCAGCTCCTGCCCCGCCTGCTCCACCGTAAGTTCATACTGGATAGGCCCATCCGTCCGCGCCACCGGATCCTGTTCCAGTTCCAGAAGCGCGCCCGGCTCTTCGCCCGAAACGGTATAACCGTTCTCGCCAATCTGGGTGGTTTCAATGCGGATCATGGGGGGAAAGCCTCGGTTCGGGAAAGCCGGCCGGCCCGCCAGCGGCGGCCGGGGCGCCCGGGTCTATTTTTTCGCCAGTTTCTTCTGCAGGGCCGCCGCCACCACCGGCGGAACGAATTTGGCCGCATCGCCGCCCAGCGAAGCGATTTCCCGCACCATGCTGGAACTGACGTAGCTGAAGTCCTCGTTGGGCATCAGGAACATCGTTTCGATGTCCGGCGCCAGCTTGCGGTTGGTCAGCGCCATCTGGAATTCATACTCGAAGTCGGAAAACGCCCGCAGCCCCCGGATCAGCGTATGGATGCCGCGCTGCCGCGCCCAGTCCACCAGCAGGCCGCCGAAGGACACCACCTCCACGTTCTTCAGGTGCGCCAGGGTGGCCCGCGCCAGTTCCAGCCGTTCGGCCGTGCTGAACATCAGCGTCTTGCGCGGATCCTCGGCCACCGCCACGGTCAGGTGGTCGAACACATGCGCCGCGCGGGTGGCCACGTCGACATGCCCGAAGGTCATCGGATCAAAGGTGCCGGCATAGACGGCCTTGCTCATGGCTCCTCCTCCTCCCCCTCCGGCTCCGCCGCCGCCTTCAACTCCTCCGCCGGCGGCAGGTGCGCCAGGAAGCGCCGGAAGAAAAACGGCGAAATAAACGCAAACCAGACGCCATAGGCGAACATCACGCCGGCCGACACGATCGCCACGGCCGGAATGAAGAGCATGACCACGCAACCCATGAACGGAATCAGCACCTTCGGGTTCTTGGTCGGCTTGGAATAGCGGATGTGCGACACCTGCAGCACCAGCATCAGCAGCACCGCACCCCAGAAACCCGCCGCCAGCGGCCCCACCCGCAGCGACAGCAGCGGAATCTGCGCCGCCGCCGGGCTTTCCAGCGCGATCAGATACGCCGCCGTGAACCCTGCCGCCGTCGTGATCGGCAGGCCCAGGTAGCCCCGCTGCCCGCGGTACGGGTCCACCACGCGGAAGCGCGACAGCCGCGACGCGCCCGACATCACGTACAGGAACGTCAGCACCAGCCCCCAGACCGGCACGGTCGCTAGTCCGCCCGGATAGAAATACAGCAGCACCGCCGGCGCGATGCCGAAACTCGTGATGTCCACGAACGTGTCCAGTTCCGCCCCGAAACTCGTCTGCCCGCGCAGCAGCCGCGCCAGCGTGCCGTCCAGCCCATCGAGGATCAGCGATACCAGGATCAGCTGCGCCCCGAGCAGGTAATTGCCCTCGCCCGAAGCCAGGATGCTGCCCACGCCCGCGCACAGCGCCAGGAACGTGCAGGCCGAGGGAATCGATTTGCGCAACCAGGCCGGCATCATGCCCCGCCCTTCTTCAGCCGCGCGATCACCGTCTCGCCGGCCCGCACCTGGTCGCCGCGCTTCACCACGGCCTCCACGTCCGCCGCCGGAAAATACACATCCATCCGCGAGCCGAACTTCATCATGCCCAGCCGCTGGCCCTTCTCCACCCGCGTCCCGGCCTCCTGCCAGTACACCACGCGCCGCACGACCGGCCCCACGATCTGCCGCTGCAGGCACCGCGTCTTTTCCCCTTCCACCAGGATCGAGCTGTGCTCGTTGTACTCCGACGACTTCGGGTCCATCGTGAACAAGTGCCGCCCCGGGGTGTAGCCGGCTTCCTTAATGACGCCGCCCATCGCGTGCCGGTTCACATGCACGTTGAACGGGTTCAGGAACACGCTGATCCGCACCGCCGGGCACTTCAAAAAGCGCTGCTCATCAATGAATTCCACCGACCGGACCACGCCCTCCGCCGCCGAAACGAACTCGTCCGGCCCGCAGGCCGGTGTCCGCTCCGGATCGCGGAAGAAATAGAGCATGAACAGGCAGCCCACCACCCCGAGGAGGTACATCGCCAGGGCCATCCCGGGCGCGGCCGGTGCGTAGCGCCGGACGATTTCCGCCGCCACCACGCACAC
The DNA here is from genome assembly GCA_964567795.1 of uncultured Verrucomicrobiota bacterium. Lineage (GTDB taxonomy): Bacteria > Verrucomicrobiota > Kiritimatiellia > CAIQIC01 > Lenti-01 > Lenti-01. The sequence continues at coordinate 232 of CAZMOR010000067.1, read as the reverse complement.
CACGGGGATGCCCACAATCAGGGAATAGCCGTCTTTGACAATCTTCATATTCAAGCGTTTCATCCTAGCGCCCCCCGCCCCGGCCTGCAAACCTTTTTCCCCCCATGCGCTTGCTCGCGGCTCATGCCCCGCCGCCCGTTTTTCCACACAATGGAAAAACTTTGCGGAATTTTTCCACACTGTGGAAAAAAGTTTTCCACAGTGTGGAAAAATCCGCGAGCCGCGATTCCCC
>CAZMOR010000066.1:0-4668 GCA_964567795.1 uncultured Verrucomicrobiota bacterium | reverse complement strand
CAAGGGCCGCATGACGATGCTGAACGACCACCGCGAGGTGATCGGCTCCGCCCTCAAGTACCTCGGCTACAGCCTGAACACCATCGACGACAAGGAACTGGCCGAAGCCAAGGAGGTCGTGCTGCGCTGGAAGAAGAACCTGGCCAAGTTCGAGAACGAGCAGTACAAGACCGGCCTCGCCTCCGGCGAATTCCTGCTGACCCACGGCTACAGCGGCGACCTGATGCTGGTGAAGAGCGAGAATCCGGACATCCAGATCGCGGTGCCGCAAGAGGGGTCGCAGATCAACTTCGACGACATGGTGATCCCGGTCGGCGCCCCGCAGCCCGCGCTGGCCCACAAGATGATCAACTTCATTCTCGAGCCGAAGTCCGCCGCCGAGCTGACCGAATTCATCTACTTCCTCTGCCCGAACCTGCCCAGCTACGAACTGCTGGCGCCCGAGACGCGCGCGGATCCCATCCTCTTCCCGCCGCCGGAGGTTGTCGCCAAGCTCGAGACCCTCACCGATCTCGGCGAGAACAACATCAAGTACACGAAGATCTGGGACGAGATCAAAGGCGGCGAATAGCCCCGGAACCAATGTTTCCGAACGGCCCGCCGGACTCCGGCGGGCCGTTTCCGTTCCCATGCGGGGACGCGCGGCTCGGCGGTTTTCCACACTGTGGAAAATTCGCCGGAAGTTTTTCCATTGTGTGGAAAATCGGCGGGACCTATACTGCGGCCAATGGAAAACCGCCTGTCCAAGCCCGGCCCTGCGGCGTTGAAAGTGCTGTTTGTGGCCTCGGAATGCGCGCCGTATGCGAAATGCGGCGGCCTGGGCGATGTCGTGGCCAGCCTGCCGAAGGCGTTGCGGCGGATGGGGGTGGATGCACGGGTGGCGATTCCGCTGTACGATTCCATCGCCCGGGATAAATACCGGCTCGTCGCCGAACCGCCCTGCCAGGTGGCCTGCGGCGGCCGGGAAGTCAACGGTTGCGGCGTGTGGCGCGGAACGGCCGATGGCGAGGTGCCGATCTGGTTCATCGAGCACAACCGCTATTTCGCCCGCAACGGCATCTACGACGACCATGGCGCGGAGTTCGGCGACAACGCCTTCCGGTTCGGCCTGCTGTGCTTGGCGGCGGCGCAGGTCTGCCGCGACCGGGATTGGATTCCCGATGTCGTGCACGTGCACGATTGGCCGACGGCGGTGCTGCCCGCACTGCTGGATGCCTGGCGCAAGGCCGGCACGCCCCTGGGGCGCGCCGCCAGCGTCCTGACCATCCACAACCAGGGCTATCAGGGCTATTACCACCCGTCGGCTTTGGGTTTTCTCGGACTCGGTCCGGAATATTTCACGCCGGACGGGCTCGAGGCCTGGGGCAAGATCAACCTGCTCAAGGGCGGCATCAACTACGCAGATGCCCTCACGACGGTCTCGCCGACGTATGCGAAGGAAATCCTGGGGGAACCGGGCGGCAACGGGCTGGCGGGTTATCTGCAGCGGCGCGGCGACGATTTCGCCGGCATTCTCAACGGTGCGGATTACGACGTGTGGGACCCGGAGAACGACCGGCGGATTCCGGCGAATTACCGGGCTGAATCGCTGATCGGAAAAGCCCTCTGCAAGCGCGAATTGCAAGCCCAGCTCGGGCTGGCGCAGGATCCGGAGGTGCCGGTGTTCGGCATCGTGAGCCGCCTGGCGGCGCAGAAAGGCACCGGCTTGATGCGGACCGCCCTGCCCCAGGCGTTGAACACAATGAAAATGCAGCTGGCGGTGCTGGGGGCCGGGGACGGCGACGACGAGAATTTCTTCCGCTGGCTGGCGCGCACGTATCCCGGCCGCGTGGCGGTGGAAATCGGCTATTCCGAAGAGCTTTCACACCGCATCCAGGCCGGTTCGGATTTCTTTCTGATGCCGTCGCTGTTCGAGCCCTGCGGCCTGAGCCAGCTCTACGCCTTGCGGTACGGTTCGCTGCCGGTGGTGCATGCCACCGGCGGCCTGGAAGACACCATTGAGCAGTACAACGAGGGCGCGGGGACCGGGACGGGTTTCAAGTTCTATGCGCCCGAAACCAAGGCCTTCCATGACACGATCGGCTGGGCGGTCAGCACCTGGTACGACCGGCCGAGCCACATCACGATGATGCGCGAGCAGGCCATGCGGCAGCGCTTTGACTGGGAGACCTCGGCGCAGCGCTATCTTGAAATTTATCGCCGCGCCATGGCGAAGCACGGAGCCTGAACCCGGGCATGCAAACGGCCGGCATTGTGCTTGCGGCGGGGGAATCGCGGCGCATGGGCAGCCCCAAGGCCTTGTTGCGCGGCCGGGCGGGGCTTCCGCTGGCCGCTCTGCAGGCGCAAACGCTGCGCGCCGGAGGGTGCGATCCGGTGGCGGTTGTGCTGGGGTCCGAAATCGCCCGCATCCGCCGGGAATTGCCGGAAGACCTCCCCACCGTAGAAAATCCACGCTGGGCCCAGGGCCGCGCCAGTTCGTTGCAGGCGGGCATCCGCGCGTTTCCGGAAGCCGACGGGTTTCTGTTTCTGCCGGTGGATGCCGCTGGCGTTTCCCCGGAAACTGTCCGGGCCATTTTAACCGCCGCCGCGGAAGCCCCCGCCGGGATCTGGCGTCCGGAATACCAAGGCCGGGTCGGTCATTTGCTGTGGATTCCGCGCGAACCCGCCCGGGCGCTGCTGCAACTGCCGGCGGAAGCCCGGATTGACGAATGGGTCCGGCCGCTGGCCCGGATGCTCGTGCTGGACGATCCGGCGATTCTGCGGAATGTCAACACGCCCGCGGAGTGGGCGGCACTGGCCGGAAGCCTGTAGGCAAAAAAACAGCCGGCGGTAAAAACCGCCGGCTGCATGCAGAACGCAGATAGCTTACCAGACCACCGGCTCGTTCCAGTCGGGGGCCTTGTCGGCCACGCGCGGCTTCAGGGTGGCCTTGGGTTCATCCTTCTTGCCTTCGTCCGACTTCTTGTCGTCCGCTTTCTTCTCGGCCTTCTTCTCCGCCTTTTCCTTCTTGGGTTCGTCGGCCTTCTTGGCTTTTTTCTCCGCCTTGGAATCTTCTTTGGCGGCGGCCTTGGATTTATCTGCCGCCACCGGGGCGACGACGGCGGCGCCTTCCGCGGCAGACGCCTTGCCTTCCAGAACATCCATGGCCTTCTGGACGTCTTCCGGCGAGGCGGCTTCCGTTGCAACGGGGGCTTCTTCGGCCGGTGCTTCCACGACGGCCGGGGCTTCTTCCACCACCGGGGCAGCCTCAGCCGGCGCTTCTTCGGCTACCGGGGCGGCCTCCGCGACCAGGGCCTCTTCCGCCACGGGCGCGGCTTCGGCCACCGGGGCTTCTTCCGTTACCGGAGCGGCCTCGGCCGGAACTTCTTCCGCCACAGGCGCGACTTCCGCAGCCGGAGTGGCTTCCGCCGCCGGCGCGCCGAGCAGATCGGCAAAAGGATCTTCAACCGAAGCGTCCGCGGCCGGAGCGGCTTCCGCCACCGGAGCTTCTTTGGTTACCGGGGCGACTTCCACGACCGGGGTCTCTTCCGCCACAGGCGCGGCTTCGGCCACCGGGGCTTCTTCCGCCGTCACGGGCGCGGCTTCTGCCGCCGGAGCGGTTTCAACTGCCGGAGCGGCTTCCGGAGCCGCCGTTTCGGCGGGGGCCGGTTGCTCAGCCAGCAGGTCGGCAAACGGATCTTCTTCAGGGGCGGCGACAGCCGGAGTGGCTTCCACCGGGGTTTCGACGGCGGCCGTTTCGGCCACAGGTGCGGCTTCGGCCACCGGGGCTTCCGCGGCCGGGGCCGCTTCCACTGGGGCGGCTTCTACCGGTGCCGGGGCGACATCCGGAGCGGCCGGAGCGGCTTCCGCCGCAGGGGTGGCTTCGGTGGTGGCGGCCGGAGCGGCCGCGGGCTGCTCGTCGCCGAGACCGGCGAGGAGGGCGTCCAGGTCATCCTGGGCGAAAGCGGGGGCGGCCAAAGCCAGCGAGCAAATCAGGGGGATCAACCAGCGAGACATAGTTTGACTCCTTTTCCTTAAGTAAACAGGTCGAAACATAGCCGAACCGTGCGCCCAAACGCAACGGATTTATAGGGAAAAATGTAAAACGGTTGCGGCGGCTAGAGGTTTTCCAAGGCGTTGCGCACCAGCCGGCCGGAGGCCCAGCGGCGGTATTCCGCGGTGGAGCGGATGTCGGCGATGGGCTGGACCGTGGCTTGGGCAAGTTTCTCGGCCTCATCGATCAAGGATGGCGAGAGCGGTTTGCCCGCGAGGAATTTCTCCACCTCCGCCAGCCGCACCGGCGTGGGGGCTACCGAGCCCAGGGCGATGGCCGCGGAGACAATGACGCCGTTTTCCACCAGAATCCGGGACGCCGCCATGACCTTGCTGATCGCCTGGGCGCGGCGGGTGCCGATCTTGCGGAACCGTTCCTTGGCCGGGCCTTTCTTGGGCAGCCGGAAAGCCGCGATGATTTCATCGGGCCGGGCCGCGATCTGGCGGTAGCCGGTCCAGAATTGCGCCAGCGGCACTGCGCGCATGCCGGCGACGGAGGCCAGCACGACAGAACCGCCGGTGATTAGCAAGGCCGGCGCCGTGTCTCCGGCCGGCGAGGCGTTGGCGGCATTGCCGCCCAACGTGCCGCGGGCCTGGATCTGCTTGGCGCCGACCGTGGCGGCGGCCGCCACCAGC
>CAZMOR010000065.1:0-19734 GCA_964567795.1 uncultured Verrucomicrobiota bacterium | reverse complement strand
CGTCCAGCGCAACGCCATCATCCTGATCGACTTCATCCGCAACGAGGCCGCCCGCGGCAAGTCGCTCAAGGATGCCATCATCGAGGCCGGCGCGGTGCGCTTCCGCCCGATCTTCCTGACCGCCGGCACCACCCTGCTCGGCGCGTGGCCGATCACGTTCGACCCTATCTTCAGCGGCCTGGCGTGGTCGATCATCTTCGGCCTCTTCGTTTCCACCGCCTTCACGCTCGTGGTGATCCCGGTCACCTATGGCTTGATCTACAAAAACCAGCCCGTCCCGGAGGAATGAACATGAAAATGCTGATGATCGTCTGCCCCGAAAACCGCCAGGAGGAAGTCCGCGCGCTGATTGCGAAGCACAACGTGCACTCCTACAGCGAAATTCCCAACGTGCTCGGCGAGGGCAAGACCGGCAAGCACCTCGGCACCCACACCTTCCCCGGCAAGTCCGTGCTGGTGTTCACCGTCGTCGCCGCCGCCAAGCGGGATGAACTCGTCCAGGCGCTGAAGGAATACCACGAAGGCCTCTTCGAAGGCGAAGGCCTCCGCGTGTTCGCCCTCCCCGTCGAATCCGTCTTCTAGAAAGGAAAAATACCGTGCACCCCATGCTCAAAACCCTCATCGGCGCCGCCATCGGCGCGGCCATTGGCTACGCCATGTACCGCTTCGTCGGCTGCAAGACCGGCACCTGCCCCATCACCGCCAGTCCGTGGACATCCATGCTGGTGTGGGGTATCGTTGGCGCCATCAGCGCCTCCGGGCGGTAACCGCAACCCTGTAAGGAAAGGACCAAAACATGGAACAACCGAATGCAAATCCCGTCTCCCTGCCGCGCATCGGCGACAAGGCTCCCGCCTTCAAGGCCGTCACGACTCAGGGCGAAATCGACTTCCCCAGGCAGTATGAAGGCAGCTGGGTGATCCTCTTCAGCCACCCGGCGGACTTTACGCCGGTGTGCACCACCGAATTCATCACCTTCGCCGCCCTGGAGAAGCAGTTCGCCGAAGCCAACTGCAAGCTCGTCGGCCTCTCCGTCGACAGCCTCTACAGCCACATCGCCTGGCTCCGCACCATCCAGGAGAAGATCACCTACCGCGGCCACCAGCACGTCGAGGTGAAATTCCCGCTCATCGAGGATATCACCATGGAGGTCGCCAAGGCCTACGGCATGATCCAGCCCGGCGAGGCGTCCACCAAGGCCGTCCGCGCCGTGTTCTTCATCGATCCCAAGGGCGTCATCCGCGCGATGATCTACTACCCCCTCAGCCTCGGCCGCAACTTCGACGAGATCTATCGCGCCCTCGTCGCCCTGCAGACCGCCGATGCCTTCGGTGTCGCCACCCCCGCCGACTGGCGCCCGGGCGACGATGTCATCATCGGCCCCGCCGGCTCCTGCGGCGCGGCCAAGAACCGCATGGACGGCAAGGAGGACATGGTCTGCCAGGACTGGTTCTTCTGCTCCCGCAAGCTGGACAAGGACGCAGTCCTCGCCAAGGTCCTGCGCAAGAAATAACCCTGCACGAAAGGAACCCACCCATGACAGTGGAAAACGGAGTCCGGATCTTCGCCGGCACCATGGTGCTCATCTCGGTCGCCCTGGTCTACTTTTTCAGCCCCTGGTGGCTGCTCTTCACGACCTTCATCGGCGTGATGCTGATCCAGTCCGCCCTCACCGGCTTCTGCCCGCCCGCCTACGTCCTCCGCAAACTCGGTTTCAAGGACGCCGGCAGCTGCGGCTGCAAATAACACCCCCCCAAAGAAAGGAAAAACATCATGAGCGCAGGAATTCTCGAACTCAACGAAAGCAACTTCGCCGCCGAAACCAAGTCCGGCCTGGTCCTGGTGGACTTTTGGGCCCCCTGGTGCGGTCCGTGCCGCATGCAGGGCCCCATCCTCGAGCAGGTCGTCGGCAAGGTCGCCGGCGCCAAGATCGCCAAGCTCAACGTCGATGATGCCGGCGCCATCGCCGCCCAGTTCGGTGTCCAGAGCATCCCCACCCTGCTCGTCCTCAAGGACGGCCGGATCGCCAAGCAGTTCGTCGGCGTCCAGCAGGCCGCCACCCTCGTCGCCGCCCTCGAAACGGCCCGGGCCTAAAGCCCCCGCCCCCATGCGGGGACTCGCGGCTCATGGGTTTTCCACACTGTGGAAAAATGTTTTCCATAGTGTGGAAAAATTCCTCAAAGTTTTTCCATTGTATGGAAAATCCGCCGAAAGTTTTTCCATAGTGTGGAAAATTCACTCGCATTTTTTCCATAGTGTGGAAAACTGCGCGCTCCATGTCCGTTGATCCCTCCAACCGGAGCCGACCGTGAACGCCGCGCAGGAAACCGCCCGGCGGCGCACGCTGGCCATCATCTCCCACCCGGACGCGGGCAAGACGACGTTGACCGAAAAGCTCCTGCTCTACGGCGGCGCCGTCCAGCTCGCCGGCTCCGTCACCGCCCGCAAGAACCAGCGCGCCACCACCTCCGACTGGATGGAGCTCGAAAAGCAGCGCGGCATCTCCGTCAGCTCCACCGTTCTCCAGTTCGACTACAAGGACTTCGTCGTCAACCTCCTCGACACCCCCGGCCACCGCGATTTCTCCGAAGACACCTACCGCGTGCTCATGGCCGTCGATGCCGTCATCATGGTCATCGACGCCGCCAAGGGCATCGAAACCCAGACGCTCAAGCTCTTCGAAATCTGCCGCCTGCGCGGCATTCCGATCTTCACCTTCATGAACAAGCTCGACCGGCCCTCCCGGCACCCGCTCGAGCTCATCGATGAAATTGAAAACACCCTCCAGATGCACGTCTGCGCCATGAACTGGCCGCTGGGCGACGGCGCCGACTTCCGCGGCGTCTACGACCGGCAGGGCAAGCTGGCCCACTTCTTCGAGCGCACCGTCGGCGGCGCCTACCGCGCCCCCGAAGCCGTCCACGGCATCACCGATCCCGCCGTCCGCGACCGCATGGTGCCCGACGCCTTCAAGGCCCTCGTCGAGGAGCTCGAAATGCTCGATGTCGCTGGCGAAGCGTTCGATGCAAAGGCCGTCCTGTCCGGCGACATGACACCGGTCTTCTTCGGCAGCGCCCTCAATAATTTCGGCGTCCAGCTCCTGCTCGATTTCTTTCTCCAGCACGCGCCCCCGCCCGGCCCGCGCAAGGCGGGTGAACTCAGGATTTCCCCCGATCATCCAAAGTTCTCCGGCTTCATCTTCAAGATCCAGTCCAACATGGACCCCCACCACCGCGACCAGATCGCCTTCCTGCGCATCTGCTCCGGCGTCTTCAACCGCGACATGAAGGCCATCCACGGCCGCTCGGGCAAGGTCATCCGCATGTCCAATTCCCGCAAGATGTTCGCCCGCGAGCGCGAAACCGTCGACGAGGCCTTTCCCGGCGACGTCATCGGGCTCGTCGGCCATCCGGAATTCGGCATCGGCGACACGCTCACGGAAGACCCGGCCATCGCTTTCGATCCGCTGCCGCAGTTCGCCGCGGAATGCTTCGCCTATCTGCACCACTCCAGTCCCGCGCAGTTCAAGCGGTTCCGCGCCGGCCTCGACCACCTGCTGCAGGAAGGCGCCGTCCAGACGTTCACCATCCCGGACTCCGGTTCGCGCGCGCCGCTGCTCGGCGCGGTCGGCCCGCTGCAGTTCGAGGTGCTGCAGTTCCGCCTTGAAAGCGAATACGGCGCCACCACGCGACTCGAACCCGCGGCCTGGTCCATTTTGCGCTGGATCGATCCCGCCGGCGCGCCGGTCACCCCCGAAATACTGCCCAGCAGCTGCCGCTACGCCCTGGATGCCCGCGAACGTCCCGTGGCCCTCTTCTCCGCCGAATGGGAACTCAAGTTCTTCCAGGAGAAGAATCCCAAGGTGATCCTCCACAAGCTGCCCTCCGCCCTGCCGGTCTGAGCCGCGCGCCCCCACACCGGGGGCACGGTTCGGATTGCTTTCCGCCCCCCCGTTTGGTTTCATGCCCGCGTTGTTTTTCCATCATGCCCAAGCCCGCCCACAACTACGACGAAAGCAAGATCCAGACGCTCTCCGCGCTGGAGCACATCCGCAAGCGCACGGGCATGTACATCGGCCGCGTGGGCGACGGTTCCCAGTACGACGACGGCATCTACGTCCTGCTCAAGGAAGTCGTCGACAACGCGGTGGACGAGTTCATCATGGGCTTCGGCCAGCGGATCGACATCACGATCGCGGGCTCCAAGGTCCGCGTGCGCGACTACGGCCGCGGCATTCCGCTGGGCAAGGTGGTCGAATGCGTCTCGCGCATCAACACCGGCGCGAAATACAACGATGACGTCTTCCAGTTCTCCGTCGGCCTCAACGGCGTCGGCACCAAGGCGGTCAACGCCTTGTCCTCCGCCTTCCTCGTCCAGTCGCACCGCGACGGCCAGTTCGCCGGCGCGCGGTTTGCGCGCGGCGAAATCCTCAAGGAGCTGTCCGGCAAGTGCCCCGGCGTCGAAAACGGGACGCTGATCGAATTCGAGCCCGATCCGGAGATTTTCGGCGTGGTGTCGTACGTGGACGAGCTCGTCCAGCGCCGCCTGCGGCTCTATGCCTGCCTGCACGCGGGCCTCGCCATCGTCTTCAACGGTGTAGAAATCGTCTCCGAAAATGGCCTGACGGACCTGGTCCTGGAGGAAGTCGGCGAAGAATCCATCTACGGCCCGCTGCACCACCGCTCGCCAACGCTCGAAATCGCCTTCACCCACACCCAGCGCTTCAACGAAACCTTCTTTTCGTTCGTCAACGGCCAGTTCACCTCCGACGGCGGCACGCACCTGTCCGCCTTCCGCGAAGGCTTCCTCAAGGGCGTCAACGAATTTGCCAAGGCCAAGTTCGACGGCGACGATGTGCGCGAATCCATGGTCGGCGCCATCGCCATCCGGCTGAAGGACCCCGTCTTCGAGTCGCAGACCAAGAACAAGCTCGGCAACACGGAAATCCGCTCTGATCTCGTCGCCCAGATCCGCGACGTGGTCGCCGACCTGCTGCACCGCAATCCCGAGGCTGCCGAGATCCTCGTCAAGAAGATCCAGGAAACCCAGGACCTGCGCAAGGAGCTGCAGACGGTCAAGAAACTCGCGCGCGAGCGCTCCAAGTCCGTCAGCATCCGCGTGCCGCAGCTCAAGGATTGCAAGAACCACCTCGACGCCCGGCGCAAACGCGGCCTCGACAGTATGATTTTCATCACCGAGGGGCTGTCCGCGGCGGGCTCCATCACGTCCTGCCGCAATGTGCTGACGCAAGCCGTGTTCACCCTCCGCGGCAAGCCGCTCAACGTGGCGGAACTCGACCGCGCCATCATGTACACCAACGAGGAGCTCTACAACCTCATGCGCGCGCTGAACATCGAGGAATCCCTCGACGGGCTGCGCTTCCAGAAGGTCATCATGGCCACCGACGCCGACGTGGATGGCCTGCACATCCGCAACCTGCTGCTGACGTTCTTCCTGCGCTTCTTCGAGCCGCTGGTGCTCGCCGGCCATCTCTTCATCCTCGAAACACCCCTCTTCCGCGTGCGCAACAAGAAGGAAACCCGCTACTGCTACTCCGAACAGGAACGCGACGCCGCCATCTCCGGCCTGCGCGGCGCGGAAGTGACCCGCTTCAAGGGCCTCGGCGAAATTTCGCCGTCCGAATTCAAGAACTTCATCGGCCCCCAGATGCGCCTGACGCCGGTGCAGGTCGCCCACGAGCACAAGATCCCCAATCTGCTGCGCTTCTATATGGGCCGCAACACCCCCGAACGCCGCCAGTTCATCATGGACCACCTTCGCGTCGCGGCGGAGGACTAGGGCTTTTCCGGATTGGTTGCCGCCGCGACCGGCGGACGCGGAGCTTCCGGCATCCGCTCGCGGACATGCAAAAAGGGCCGGGTTTTCACCCGGCCCCGCCTGTCTGGCCCGCCGTTCAGAAGCTGCGGGCGTACAGTTTGTCGAACCGCGGCAGCTTGGCGTCCATCACCGGCCGCGCATAGGCCGAATCCTCCATCACGCGGAAAACCTGGATCTGGCCGGCCGCGCGCGGGGAATCCCGGCCGATGACTTCGCCGGTGACCGGCGACAGCAGCGGCTCTTCATCCACCGAAACGTAGAGCACCATGCCGGGCTGCAGGCCCGCCCCCAGCCCGCGGTCCAGGGAGATCGACTCCTGGCCCTGCTGGCGGGTGATGCGGCACTCGAACGGCAGTTTCTCCGCGCGGCGGGCGATGTCGGCCTGGATGGTCCGGCTCCAGCCGGCAATGACGTCCTTGTCCAGCGAGGCCGGCGCGACATGCGAGGCCAGCTGCTCCTTCCGCTCCTCGTCCACCAGCGACACCAGCACGAAGAACTGGCCGTCCTCGTTGGTGACGATCGCGCCATTGATGCGGTAGTAGAATTCCGGCAGGGCCCGCGCCCCTTCGTAGTATTCCACGCCCGGCGCGTCCTTGAGCATCTTGACCATCTCCGCGTGGTAGATCGACGCAATGGCCGTGTCGCCCTTGAACGGCGGACAGGTCACGGCGTGCTTCAGCACGACCGGGACCGCCGGTTCCGGCTCCGCGGCGATTGCGCCGGCCGCCAGCCAGCCGATCAAGAGTCCGCCCGCCCATCCCTGCCACGATAACCTGCGCACCATGCCTGTATCCTTCCTGGCCGGCCTAGAACGCCGCATTGAGGATCGGGAAGAACGTGATTGGTCCCTCCTCGATCAGGTTCACCAGCCCGATCTGGATGCCCCGGAGCGTCACCGCCCGGTTGATCAGGCCGAATTGAATGCCCATGGCATTGTCCGCGTTGTTGAACAGGCCCAGCTGGAAACCGTTCAAGTCGTATTGCACGGAATTGAACAGGCCCGCCTGCACGCCCGCCACCGAACCCATCTGGCTGAAAAGCCCGGCGCTGATGCCCGCGAATTCCGCGTCCACCTTGTTCACCAGGTTCAGCTGGACGGCATCCATGCGCTGGCCCAGGCCCACCAGACCGACATCCACGCCCAGCACATCCTGGTTGTCGCTGCAGGCCAGGTTCAGCCGCAGGCCCATCACCTTTGTGGTGGCCGGGAACAGCTGCGCCTTCGTGCCGGCGATGCCGATTTGCAGCGGCGTCACGTCAAGCGCCCAGGCCGGGCCGGCCAGCAGGCCGGCCAGGCAGGCCAGAATCAGGATCCTTTTCATGTCAGCCTCCGAAGACCGAGCGGGTCTTTTGCTTGCGGATTTCCTGTTCGTCCGCCCAGATCAGGCGGCCGGATTTCAGGTCCCGCAGGCTCATGGTGAACTTGTAGTACACGTCTTTCAGGCGGCCCTGCTCCTGCTGGATCTCCGAGAGATTCGAGGTCAGCATGTAGTGCGGGGCATCCTGCTGGCCGGCCGGCACCGCGTCCTGGGCGGCTGTTTGCTGGTAGGCGAGCTCCTCCTGCAGCGCCGCCTCCGTCGTCCGGTCCTGGAAGCTGAACTTCCGCGACCGGATGAGCTTGGTGCGGATGCTGTCCGTCACCGACTCGGTGTCGATATGCTGCGTGGTCTTGTTCTTCACCGTGTCCACGATCAGCAGCGGCGGACCGGCGGTCGAGATGTCCTGCAGGACATCGTCGGCCAGCATCGAGTCCACCATCTTCGCCGCGATCATTTGCAGGTCGGCCGAGCCGAAATCGGTGCTGACGGGTTTCGACGACGTCGCGTCGCCGTACTCCACCGTCGTCCGGCAGCCCGTCGCCAGCAGCGCCAGCAGGCTGGCGGCCATCAGCAGTTTCCATGTGGTTTTCATCGCATTCTCCTTGAGAACGGTTGCTTCCGTTGCTTTCTTCCAAATTCCGTTACTTGATGATCCACTGCGTCTTCTCGCCGGCACGGATGCGGAGCTTGAAGCTCACCGCGTTCGCGCTCGGCGCCACGCCCTGGATCGTGCGCATTTCCTTGCCATGCAGCACCAGCGGACGCCACGGATCGGTATCCGGGTCGATTTCGCCGCCTTCGGCGTCGAACCAGGCAAACTTCGACTGGGCCACCACCGACTTGTTGAGCCGCGACGTCAGCTGCACGCTGGCCTTCATCAGCCCGTTCTTCGTCTGGCCCGCGGTCATGTCCGTCACCTTGAGCTGCTTGGCCAGCTTGGCGTTGTCCACCTGCAGCACCTGCTGCAGGTTGCCTTCGGCATCCGTCTCCACGCCCACCGTGACGCCCGAGGTGTTCGGAGCGGCGCAGCCCGCCGCCAGCGTGGCCATCAGCGCCGCCGCCAAAATACTCCATCCCGCCTTCATCGCCATCCTCCTGTTCATGCTGTTGCTATTTCTGCTGGATCACATTCACGGAATTCGCGTCGCCGCCCTGGTCCGGGTCGCCGATCGTCAGCGACTGGCTGGGCATGCCTTCCAGGCGGATATAGCTGTTGCTCGCCTGGGCGCCGATGCCGCCGGCCACGGTCGTCGTGGCCTGGGCGTCGGCCGCGCTCTGTTCGCGGGCGATGGCCTGCGACTCCAGTTCGCCCTTGCGCGCCAGGCCGGCCGCGGAGAGCTCCATCGGCACGTCGAGTGTCTGCCCGTCGGCGAACGCCACGCTCTTCTCCCACGTTGCATAGCCTTCCTTGGTCACGCGCACCTCATGCACGCCGGGCCGGATCTGGAAGGCTCCGGGGGCCGTGCCAACCACCACGCCGTCCACTTCCACCGCCGCCCCTTCGGCCGCGGACTTGATCGTCACGTTCGCCAGGGCGGGCGCCGCCGGCTTGGCGGCCTCGATCTTGGCCGCGCTGCTCTTCACCCGGCCGGCCAGTTCGACCGCGCCGCGGTCCAGCAGCGTATTCACCAGATCGCCCGTCTGCATTTGCAGGTTCGCGTTCTGCGCGACCTTTTCGCTCACCGTGATCGTGTCGCCGTAGAGCTGCGAACCCAGGCCGCCGTCCAGCACCCGCAGCGCCACGCGCAGTGTCGTCACCTTCTGCTGCTGCGTCAGCCCGTAGGCCTGCACCGTCATCTGGTTTTCGCCCAGCGTCACCAGCGCGGCGAACACGAGATAATCCGCGCCCATCAGCTGCGCCGTCCGCAGCGCCGCGGCTTCCTGCGCCGGCCCGTCCACCGTCCCTTCGGACTTGGCGGTCTGCAGCGCCTCCACACCCTGGCGCAGCGCCTGGGCGGATTCCGCATCGCGCGATTCCGTGAACCGCGCCAGCACGTCCTGGGAGCGGATCACCTCGATGCCCGCATCCGCCAGCCGGGTGCTTACCAGATCGTTGAAGGCATCCAGCTGGCCTTCCAGCTGCGCGCCCGCCCGGTTCTGCACGAACAAGGCCGCCTTGGGGGCCGCCTGCGCCGCACTGGCGCCCAGCACCGCCACCAGCACCATGATCTTCCACGCCATTTTCATCTCGCGCTCCTTTGCTGTCTCCAGCCTTATGGTTGCACCATCACCTGTGAAAATACAGCCAAATCCAGTTTCGTTACATGGATCACAGTCGTTTTGCCCGCCTTCAAGGTTACCGGTCCCGCCCAGATCCGGCCCCCGCCGGGCGCGGCCACCGCCGCCTCGGCCTGCCCCGGCTCCGTCCACGCACTCAACACCTGGATGTGGGCCGGCAGGCTCAGCCAGCTCCGCAGGTCCGCCTGCTCGGATACAACATTGTAAATCGTCGCGATCAGTCCGGCCAGTTCGCCGCCCTGGTCGCTGGCGGCCTTGGCGGCCACGGCCTTGGTCACGGCCCGCGCCACCTGGCGCGTCAGGATGCCCGGCATCTGCTCGCCCAGCGCGCGCGCCGCCAGCGCCGCCACGTTGCAGATCGGCGCCGTGCAGCCCAGCGCCTTGCCGCCCGCCGTCACCGCCACCGGCACGGGCGCCGGCGGCGCCGCCGCATACATCGGCAGCGAAATCGCGCCGATCGTGTCCGCCACGGGATAGGCCAGGGCCATTTCCGACTTCTGCGGCACCGAACCTTCCTCGTACACCACCACGAGCCGCGCCTTTCCGGCGAATTCGCCGGTGCCGGCAGCTGCGGTTTTCATCGCGTCCGGAAAGCGCCGGGCAAAATCATCCAGGTCCTCGCGCATGCCCAGCCGCTTGCCCAGCCGCACCACGTCCTGCAGCAGGTATGGATTCTCCGGATAGATTTCCAGCGCCTTCTTGTAGTCAATGTAGGCGTCGTTCGGTTCGCCCAGCATTTCCCAGATCACGGCCGACACGTAGAAGGTCGCCGCGTTCTGGAATGAATACTTCACCGCTCCCGCCACCTGGTCGAGCCCCGCATACACCGGCGTCAACTGCGGATCGCGCGCCTCGCCGTCGGCGGGGCTGTTCGTCTGCGCCGCGGCGTTCTGGTTCTGCGACTCCGCCTGGCTGATTTCCTTGTCGTGCCGGTCCCGGGCGGCCTCCTGCTCGCGGTTCGCCCGCCGCACCTCGACGCCCGCGCCGATGACATCGTTCATGGCCAGGTAGTTCAGCGCCTGGTAGTGGTACACCAGCGTCCGCTCGTAGCTCGGGGCCCGGTACGGAATTACTTTGTCGTTCACCAGCACCGCGCCGCCCTGCGCCGCCGCCCCCGACGCCGAAATCGTCGCCTTGTCGTCCTGGTCGGCGGTCAGCTTGATCGCCCGTTCAAACGCGTGCTGCGAGGTTTCCGTGTCGCCCTCCAGCTGCGCCACCCGGCCCATTTCCATGGCAAACAGGACCCCGTCGGTGCCCTTCATCCGCTTGCCAAACGTCTTCTGGTAGTCCGGCTTCTGCCCCGTCCGCAGCGGCCCCAGCGTCGTCGCCTCCATCCCGTCCGGATAGTGGCTGAACGTGCCGCACCCCGTGGCCGCCACCGCCAGCAAAAGCGCCAAACCCGCCCCGCGCCACTTTTGCAGATTGACTGGAATGGTCCGGCCTTTCACCATGTTTGAAGGAGCATACCACCCCCCATGCCGCCCGACAGTGAAAAATTGATTTGGTTTGACGCCCACTCCCACCTGCAGGATCCGCGCCTCGCCGGCCACCTGCCCCAGGTCCTCGCCCGCGCCCGCGCCGCCGGCCTCGCCGGCCTCCATGCCAACGCCACCTGCGAAGCCGACTGGCCCGCCGTCGCCGCCCTGGCCGGCGCGCACCCCGGCCTGGTCCTCTGCTCCTTCGGCATCCACCCCTGGTTCATCAAAGATCGCAGCTCCCGCTGGCTGCAGAACCTCCGCGAAATCCTGGCCACCCGCCCCGCCGGCATCGGCGAAATCGGCCTCGACGCCCGCATGGGCGACCAGCTCGAGGCCGACCGCGAAGCCGTCTTCCGCGCCCAGCTCGACCTTTCCTATGAACTCGCCCTGCCCGCCAGCCTGCACTGCCGCGACGCCTGGGACCCCATGCTGAAAATCCTCTCCGCCCTGCCCCCGCATCCGGCCGGCCTGCTCATCCACGCCTACTCCGGCCCCGCCGACGCCCTGCCCGGCCTGGCCGCGAAAAACGTGCACATCTCCTTCGGCGGCACCCTGACCCGCCCGCAGAACACCCGCGCCCGCGAAAACGCCGCCCGCGTCCCCGCCGGCCGCTTCCTGCTCGAATCCGACGCGCCCGACCTGCCCCCGACCCTGCCCGCCGAACTCCCGCCGCACCTCACGGGCGCCGACGGCAAAATCCTCTCCGAACCCGCCTATATTCCCTATACGGGCCGGATCCTCGCGGAAGTGCGCGGCACTACGCCTGCGGCCATCGCCGCGGAAACCACCGCCACCGCCCGACGCTTGTTCGCCCAGCTGCTGACCTGATCGGTTCATTACCCCCTTTAGTCGTCGCCGTCCCGGTTTCCGTTACCACCCCGCCCCCCCATGCGGGGAAGCGCGGCTCATGCCCGGAAAACGGATTTTTCCACAGTGTGGAAAAAAGTTTTCCATAGTGTGGAAAAACCCCGACTTTCATGGCATACTGTCCCGAAATCGATCGGAAATGCCCATGACCGCGCCCGCCAGTCCAATTCCCGAGCTTTCGGTCCTGCTGCCGGCCTTCAATGAAGAGGCCTGCATCGAGGCGGTCATCCGCGAGGCCGCCGGCGTTCTGCGCGGCCTGGCCCGCCCCTTTGAAATCATCGTGGTGGATGACGGTTCCACCGATGCGACCCCCGCCCGCCTCCGGGCGCTGCAGGCGGACCTGCCGGAACTGCACGTGCTGCGGCTGCTCAAGAATTCCGGCCAGAGCGCGGCCCTGGGCGCCGCTTTCCGCGCCGCACGGGGTGATATCTTCGTCACGCTGGACGCCGACGGCCAAAACGACCCGGCCGACATTCCCGCCCTGGTCGCCAAGCTGGCTTCCTGCGACCTGTGCTGCGGCTACCGCGCCAAACGGCAGGATTCCTGGTCGAAGCGCTGCGGCAGCCGCCTGGCCAATGCCGTCCGCAACCGCGCCCTCCGCGAAACCATCCGCGACACCGGCTGCACCCTCAAGGCCTTCCGCGCCGGATGGACCCGCGAACTGCCCATGCAGTTCCGCGGCATGCATCGCTTCCTGCCCGCCTTGATGGGCATGGCCGGCGCCCGCATTTCCGAAATCCCCGTCAACCACCGCCCCCGCGCCGCCGGCTCCAGCAAATACACCAACTGGGGCCGCCTCAAGGAAACCCTCTGGGACCTCTGGGCCGTGCGCTGGATGCAAAAACGCTACCGCGCCATTCGAACGGAAGGACTGTGATGATGGATACTCTCCGGCATTTCATGAACATTCTGGCCAGCCCGATGGGCATGCTCGGCATGGCCGGCCAGATCCTGTTTTTCTCGCGTTTCCTCGTGCAATGGATCGCCTCCGAAAAAAAAGGCAAATCCACCATCCCGCTTTCCTTCTGGTACCTGTCCATCGGCGGCGGCCTCCTGCTGCTGGTCTATGCCATCTGGCGCAAGGATCCGGTCATCACCCTCGGCCAGCTGGTGGGCGTCTTCGTTTATGTCCGCAACTTGATGCTGATCCACCGCCACAAGACCGCCCAGGCCGCGGACGCCTGATTCCATGCCCCGCCCCGCCCTCTGGCACTTGATCCTCCTGGCCGCGCTGCTGTGGAGCGGCGAATACCTGCGCCGCGATCTCTGGGAACCCGACGAGGTCCGCTACGCCTATGTCGCCCGCGAAATGGCGCAGGACGGCCATTGGTTCGTTCCGTATCGCAGCGGTGAATACTACGCCCACAAGCCGCCCTACCTGTTCTGGGCCATCAATGCCGCCGCCCGCGCCACTGGCCTACCCATCGGCCGGATCCCCGTCCGTCTGCCGGGCTTCTTTGCCGGCATCCTCGTCTTGTGGGCCACGGCCCGGCTCGCGGAACGCTGGGCCGGTGCGAAAGCGGCGTGGCCCGCCGTGCTGACGCTCGCCACCACCTATCTCTTCTGGCACGAAATCGGGTTTTCCCGCATGGACGGACCGCTTCTGGGCTGGACCATGGCGGCCATGACATTGCTGTTTCTGAACGACGACCAGCCTTCCTTCTGGCGCCCGGCCCTGGCCTGGCTCTGCATGGGCATGGGGATCCTCACCAAAGGGCCCGTCGGGCTCCTGATTCCCGCCGGCGCCTACGCCGCCGCCCGGCTCGCCGCCGGCGAGGGCCGCCAGCTGAAGAAGTCGCATTGGATCTGGGGCCCGCTGATCGCCCTGGCGCTCCCTGCCGCATGGCTCGGCCTGGCCTGGTGGACCGGCGCGCCAGAGGGTTATCTCCGCGAACTCCTGTTTTCCCAGAACGTGGAGCGCGCCGCCGGTGAATGGGGCCACCGCCGCCCGCTCTATTACTTCTTCACCACCGTGCCGGCCGATCTCCTGCCCTGGACGTTGTGCCTGCCGGCCGCGTTTCTGGCCTTGCGCCGCGATCCCGGCCGGCGCCTGCTGCTCCGGCGCCTGGCCGGCTGGATCGGTTTCATCTTTGTTTTCTTCAGCCTCATGACCTCCAAGCGCAACATCTACGTGCTGGGTCTTTTCCCGGCCGCCGCCATCCTGATCGGCGCCGCCTGGCCGGATCTCGACACGGCGGAATCCCGCTGGGCCCGCTTTGCGCGCGGCGCGCTCCTGCTGCTCCTGGCGCTGGCCGGACCGGCGCTGCTGATCGCCGGCGGCCTGCCCCGGCTGCCGATCGCCGGTTGGACGCTCTGGCCCGCGGGCCTCGCCGCCTCCGCCGGCGCCCTCCTCCTGTGGCGGACGCTCCGGACAAACACCGGCACCCCGCGCTTCTGCGTCACCGCCGCCCTGGCCTTCCTCGTCCTGCAATGGACCGTGGGCACGTTCATTTATCCCGCCGTGAACCCCCTGAAAACCCCCGGGGAACTGGCCCGGGTGGTGCAAGCGCGCCTGCCCTCTGACCGCCACCTGCTCATCTATAATTTCAATGGGGAAATCCTGGCTTATTATTCCAACCGGCGCGGCGAAGTCGTTCACTCTCCGGAGGAATTGAGTGTCGCCCTGGCGCGTGACCGCCAGGGAATCGTGGTTTTTCAGAAGCGCGACTGGGATGCCTGGCCCGCCGCGTCCCCCTTGCCGACCGGCCTCACCGGCGAATTCCGCTCGGGCAGCCGCCGCTACGTCTGGCTGGAATACGATCTCGACTGATCGCCAAGCCCGTTTAGTAGATGTGCCAGAGGGTCGGCAACCAGCCGATTTCCTTCAAGCCCTCGGCCAATTCGATCAACCCCACGATCCAGACGAACCAAAGGGCGCTGAACATGTGCCGCCGGTACGCCCGGGGCTTCACGGTATACTCCTCCGGTTCGGTATATTGTGAAAAACGGGGGAAAAATGCCGGCACCTGCTTCACGTACTCGTCGAACGCGTCCCCGAAATATTCCCGCAACCGCCGCTCTTCTTTCCGGATGACCAGCGGATAATACAACATCATCGCCACCAGGATGATCGCGGGAAAAGTGAGGGTCTCCGTGCAAAGACCGACCCCCAGGGCTCCGAGCATGCTGAAAAAATACAGTGGATTCCGGGAAATGGAATAAGGACCGCCGGTGATCAAAACCTTGTCCTTGTAGCCCGCGATATAGACCGAACACCACATCCGCCCCAGCGTGGCGATGGAAACCAGAATCATGCCGGTGAAAAACAACAGCGTGGTCGTCAGAATGCTTTTTTCCTCCCAAACGCCGGTGGATAGCAGCAAAACAAGAACCGCGACGGCGGCCAGCGCCCGGGTAACCGGCAGACGGAAGTTTTCATATCGTGTTTTCATGAGCGCCTTGAATTGGATGGAAAACGAACTGGATAAGAGGTTCTCACAATCCCGCCCCCTCCGGCAAACCCGAAAATCCGGCCCGCCCGTTCCCCGTCCCGCAAAAACGCTTTTTTGCCGCCGGGCCACCGGCGGGGTTGACAAGCGTCGCGGTTCTTTTGATGATTTCCCTTTTCATTCCAACAGGAGAGCGTGCCCGTATGAAGACCCGCGCGAAATGGTTGCTGGCTGGCCTGGGGCTGTTGTGCTTGGCTGCAACGACACTGGCTGAAACAACTTTCTCTGTTCGGGGTTCCGATACCTTCGGCGAAGAACTCGGTCCGCAGCTCATCGCGGCCTTTCAAAAACTCCATCCCGATGTAGCCATCGACCAGGAAAGCCTCGGATCGGTTTCCGGCATCAGCGCCCTGCTGGAGAAGTCCTGCGATATCGCCGTGTCTTCCCGCCTGTTCAACGACGATGAACAGCGGGTGGCCCGGTCGCGCGGCATTGAACTCAATTCCGAAATCGCTGGCTATTACGGGGTCGCCGTTGTGGTCAACGCCCAGAATCCCGTCAAGGATCTTTCCGATCAAGCCGTCCTCGACATTTTCACGGGCAAGGCTGTGAATTGGAGCCAGGTCGGCGGCCCCGACCGTCCCATCAAGGTCCTCATCCGGGATGCCACGGGTGGCACGCATCTGGGTTTCCGCAACCTGGCCATGCAGAAACAACCCTATCTCGACTCGGCTCAGAAGTTCGCCAACTACGCCGGCCTGGCCGATGCGGTTGCCGCCGATCCTGATGCCATCGGCTACGTCGGCATGAACCTGGTTTCCCGGCCCGGCTTGCACCCGGTCTCCATCAACGGCGTGCCGCCAACGGATGCCGCCGTTCACGCCGGAACCTATCCCTATGTGGAACCCATCCTGTTCTATACCCGCTCCAAGACAACCCGGCCGGACGCCCTGCAATTCATCCAGTTCGTCCGCTCCAAAGCCGGCCAGGAAATCGTGAAGTCGGCCGGTTTTGTTGCCGCCGACCTGGGCCCCCTCAGCGGCGATAAGATTTTCTTCCTCGTGTTCCAGATTCTGGGCGGTCTGGCCCTGTTTATTTTCGGCATGAACATCATGTCCGACGGCTTGCGCGAAGCCGCCGGCCAGAAACTGCGCAGCGTCCTGTCCGTCATGACCACCCGCAAGCTGTCCGGCATCGGCCTGGGCACGCTCATCGCCACGCTCGTCCACAGCAGCGCCACCACGGTCATGGTGGTCGGCTTCATCAATGCCGGCCTGATGACGCTCGCCCAATCCATTCCCGTCGTCCTCGGCGCCAACATCGGCACCACGATCTCCATGCAGGCGATTTCGTTCAGCCTGGGAAAATATGCGCTCTTTGCCGTCACCCTCGGCTTCATCACCAGCATGGTGGCCCAGAACCCGAAGACCCGGAAAATCGGCCTGTCGGTCATGGGCTTCGGCCTGCTGTTCCTCGGCATGAACCTGATGAGCGATGCCATCAAGCCCTACCGCGACCTGCTTAAGCCGGTCATGGCCTCCATCAGCGGCGAAACCACCCGGGGCCTGGTGCTGGGCATCCTGATGTCCGTCCTGCTCACTTCGATCATCCAGAGCAGCGGCGCCACCATCGGCATGGCCTTCGCCCTCGTGCAGGCCGGCGTCCTCACCAGCGTGGAACAAACCATGCCGATCATCCTCGGCGCTCACATCGGCACCTGCGCCACCGCCCTGCTCGGCAGCATCGGCACCAGCATGAACGCCAAGCGCTCGGCCTACGCCCACCTGATCTTCAACATTTTCAACGTCCTCCTCGCGTCCCTGCTCAAGGGGCCGCTCGTGGCCTTCCTGGTGTGGCTCTCGCCTGACAACGTCCTGCGCCAGTCCGCCAACCTCCATACCACGGTCATGGTCGTGGCCGCCTTCCTGGTCCTGCCGTTCTCCACCCCGTATGCCCGGCTGATCAACCGGATCTTCCGCAGCCGCAAACCCGAACCTGAACCCAGCTATCTCGACGACAAGCTCCTGGAATATCCCGAACAGGCCATCTGCGCCAGCATCCACGAACTGCAGCGCGTCTCCAAGATCTGCGCCAAGAATCTCCGCCTCGCCGGCCAGACCATCCTCTTCGCCCACACCTCGGCGGACATCCAGGCGCTCAAGCTCAACGAACGGGTCGTCAACGACGTCAAGCTGGCCCTGAAGGAATACCTGTCCAGCCTGACCCGCCGTTACCTCTCCAAGCGCCAGGCCATCCTGATCCAGCACGTCGACCGCTGCATGACCGACCTCGAACGCATCGGCGACCACATCGAAACCGTCTGCGACCTGTCCATCCGCCGCCAGAAAGTGCCGGAAGCCATCGTCGACAAGGAGTCCTTCGACGCCCTGTTCCGCCTCTATGAAAACGCCCTCCAGCTCTTCAAGCTCGTCATCGACTCGCTCGATCCCGACAAGGAAAACATCCAGGACATCGCCCGGCAAATCCTCGTCGGCCGCGACAACTACATGCAGGCCAGCCTGACCACCCGCAACATGTTCACCGACAAGGTGGCCCAGCGCTCCATCACCCCCATCGCCGGCATCTTCTTCAGCGAATACATCTCCGCGCTGGACCGCATCGTCAAGCATTCCAAGAGCATCGCCCTCGCCGAAAGCCAGCCGCAGTTCTGGATCAAGCGCACCAAGCTGACCAAGCACGTGGAGCTGGCCCCCGAAGCCAGCCAGCCGACGCTTGTCGATCCCAAGGATTACCTCGCCCGGCTCCAGGCCGAGGATTATCTCTAGCCGTCCCGGCGGTCCGGCGTCAGTTGCCGCTGTTCCGCCGCCACCGGGATTCGGGCGGAGGCCGCAGGCCCGGCTCCTTGCGCGTGCTGACGTAGATGCCGTCGACGATTTTTTCGCACTCCTTGACCAGGGCGTCGGTCACGCGCACGGTCAGGTGGCCGCCCGCGCGCAGGTGCACCTTGGCGTTGTCGGGATACAGCAGGCAGATGTTCAGCTTGGTGTCGCCGGGATGCCGGCCGATCACGTCCCGCAGTTCCCGCATTTTTTCTTCGCTCCAGGTGCCGACATTCACATGCAGGCTGAGCGTCATGGTGAACCGCGCCGGCACTTCGTCAATCGGATAGACCTCGTCCACCGTCAGCGTGCTTCCGCCGCCGGCCATGTCCGCCCGCACGCTGCCGCACAGCATCACTGCGGCGTCCGGTTGCAGGTGGATGCCATACTGGGCATACGCCTCTGGAAACGCCACGGCGGCAATCGCTCCATCCAGCGTGTCCAGGCGGAAAGACATCATCGCCCGCGGCACTTCATCGGGCCGCTTCGGTTTCGTGAACCGCTTCTGGGCGTTCACCACCAGCCCGCCGATCCGCGTGCGCGTGCGTTCGGGCAGTTTCGCGAAGGCCTCCACGGTGCACAGGTTGTACTTCTCCAGCGTCCACGCGCACGCCAGCAGCGGATGTCCCGAAATGTAGAAGCCGATCAGTTCCTTCTCGAACGCCAGCATTTGCTTCTGCGGCCACGGCTCGGCGGCCGGCAGATCGGCATCCTTCATGTGGACGCCCGCCGCCCCGTCCCCGCCCAGCAGGTCGAACAGCGAGGACTGCCCCGCCGCCCGGTCCTTGCGCCGCGACGCCGCGTAGCCCATCGCCGTTTCGATGCCCCCGAACAGGCGCCCGCGCATCAGCTTCGTGAAATCGAATGCGCCGCACTTGACCAGCGCCTCGATGGTCTTCTTGTTCACGTCGCCGCTTTCGATGCGCTCGCAGAAATCCACCAGCCCCTTGAACGGACCGTGGGCCTCGCGCTCCTGCACCAGCGCCTCGACGGCCCCCGCGCCCACGCCCTTCACGCCCGCCAGCCCGTAGCGGATCGCCCCCTTCACCGGCGTGAAGCGCAGCCCGCTTTCGTTGACGTCCGGCGGCAGCACCTGGATGCCCATTTTCTGCGATTCGGCCACCAGCACCGGCAGCTTGTCCGTGTTGCCGATTTCCGACGACAGCATCGCCGCCATGAACTCGACCGGGTGGTTCGCCTTCAAATAGGCCGTCTGGAACGTCACGATGCCGTACGCCGCCGAATGCGATTTGTTGAAGCCGTACGCCGCAAAATCGGAGATCTGGTCGAAGATTTGCCCGGCCTTCGCCGCCGTGCAGGTCTTCTTCTTTACGCAGCCGTCGACGAAGGCCTGGCGCTGCTTGGCCATTTCCTCCGGCTTCTTCTTGCCCATCGCCCGGCGCAGGATGTCGCCTTGTCCCATGCTGAAGCCCGCCAGGATCCCCGCCGCCTGCTGCACCTGCTCCTGGTAGACCATGATGCCGTAGGTCTCCTTCAGGACCGGCTCCAGCAGCGGATGCGGATAATCGATCGGCTCGCGCCCGTGCTTGCGGGCGATGAACGACGGGATCATGCTCATCGGCCCCGGCCGGTAGAGCGCGATCATGGCGATCAGTTCCTCGATCTTGTTGAGCTGCAGCTGCCGCAGCAGGTCGCGCATGCCCTCGGATTCAACCTGGAACACGCCGACCGTGTCGCCCCGCGCCAGCAGCTCGTAGGTCTTGGCGTCGTCCAGCGGCAGGTTCTCCGGATCGATCTCCCGGCC
>CAZMOR010000064.1:0-2574 GCA_964567795.1 uncultured Verrucomicrobiota bacterium | reverse complement strand
CGTCGCGGCGTTCGGCATCACCAACACGCTGATCACGGTCACCGTCCAGAAGACGCGGGAGATCGGCCTGCTGCGGTCGCTGGGCTTCTCGGCCGGGGCGATCATGCGGGTGTTCTTCTGGCAGGGGTGGATCGAAGGCGTACTGGGCACCACGCTCGGCATCGCCACCGGCCTCGTCGTGCTGAAATACCGCAACGACCTGCTGCATTTCCTGAACGACCGTTGCGGCATGCAGCTCCTGCCCGAGGAGCTTTACCACCTCGCCGAGCTGCCCTCGCACACGCAGGTCGGCGATGTCGCGCTCGTCGCGGTATCGGTGCTGATCATCTGCACGATGGCCGCGGTGATTCCGGCGTGGCAGGCGGCGAAACTCGATCCGGTGAGGGCGCTGCGCTATGAGTAACCTCATCCAGGCCATCGAGATCCGGCGCTCCTTCGCCATGGAAATGCGCACGCTGGAGGTGCTGCGCGGCGTGAACCTGACGGTTGCGGAAGGCGAATCGCTGGCCATCACCGGCATGAGCGGCGCGGGCAAGAGCACGCTGCTGCACGTGCTCGGCGGACTGGACCGGCCCACCGCAGGCCAGGTGCTGTACCGCGGGCGCGACCTTTACGCCGCGGGCGACCGCGTGCGCTCCGCCATCCGCGCGCAGAAGATCGGTTTCGTGTTCCAGGCCTACCATCTCCTGCCGGAGCTTTCGGTGCTGGAGAACGTGCTGCTGCCCGGCCTGAGCGCGACGGGCTCCTTCCTGCAGGGCGGGAAGCTGCGCGCGCGCGCCGCGGACCTGCTGGCCCGCGTGGGGCTGGCCGACCGCGCCGCGCACCGGCCCAACGAACTCTCGGGCGGCGAACAGCAGCGCGCCGCGCTGGCGCGCGCGCTGATGAACAGTCCCGAACTGCTGCTGGCCGACGAGCCCACCGGCAACCTCGACTCCAAGACCGGCGAGGATGTATTGCGTTATCTGTTTGATCTTGCCGCCGAGCAGAAGCTCACGCTCGTCATCGTGACGCACAACGAAACCGTTGCCGCCCGTTGCCAGCGGCATGTCATCCTGCGCGACGGTCTGCCCGTCGCCTGACCGGTCCGCGCCCCCCCATGCGGGGAATCGCGGCTCATGTCCCGGAGGGGGGGGGGGCTCAAGGCGGAAAGTGGCCGAAAAGGCCCAAAAACGGCACTTTCGCGGTGAAAATTAGTTGGCCGCCGCGTTCGTAGATCCCGTCGCGGCGGTCTTTCGGAGTATGTAGTTCAGGATCTCTCTTTCCCGAAACATGCCGGGGTTTGCGTAGGCGAAGGGGAGCGGCAGAACCAGGCAGCAGCCGGCGGCGCGGTCTGAGTAGTCCACGGAAACGGTCGTCTGGGCGTCGCCCGACCTGCGAATGGAGAAATCCACATACTCCCCCCCCGTTGCGCCGATGTCGTATTCGTGGCAGGCCGTGAAGGACAGGCGGTCGTCCGGGACGTATTCGCCGAGTTTCACCGTGAAAATGCGCATGCCCATCGAACGCCCGAGCTCGTCATCGACATTGATCTGGGTCTGTTTCCAGGCGGTTTCCGTGAGCGCATGCCTGTTGACGCCGAGACGCTCCAGTACACGGCTCTCCGCTTCCGGATATCGCAGGGGAACCGTCCTCGTCGTTCCACATCCAGCCGCCAGGATCATCAGGCCAAGCCCCAGGATGCACCGTGTTTTATGCATGGCTATCACTTGTGCAACGTTACGGTTAAGGCTGAGGCGCGGCTTCGCGCGCTTGCCAGGAACCCCTTGTTGGACAGCAGATTCATTTCCAGTTTGGGGCAGTGCCGACTAACTTTAGGACCATCTGCCCGCGATCTACTACCATTGTCCTCCCGGGGCCAGCGCGACCTTCAGTGATAAATATCTGCGCAGTTAACTTCAGATCGCTCTTGTACTCGGGGTCTACACGAAGATATACGACACCGCTCAAGTCGTTAATGTCCCAGGTGGCCGAGGAATCATGGCCTGCCTCTAGCGTGCAGGTAACTTCGAAACTACTGGGGGAGCTCGCCGTTGCTGACCAGTCGTATGGGAGCTTATCTATTCTGTAAATGGATGCTGGTGATGCAGTGATGATCAACTGGTGAACAGTTTCTCCTTTGCTCTTATCAAGTAAATCACCGCGAAAACATATTGCGAAGAGCATAGGTTCGGATTTCTTCGGCATCTGCATGCAACCGAATATCAGCGGAAGTAATACGACTATCAGTACGGTCTTTTTCATGTCTACCCAACGTCAAATAGATCACGGTTTTCTTTTGCCGGATTTTGATGGGGAACGGGCCGGCTTTCTGGACTGGAGGATACGCGCGCGGGAGCGGGGCTGGCAAGGCCCGAGAAAGCGGGGGGGGGATGGCCGGAAAATCGCCTCGAACGGCTAAAAACGGCACTTTCGCGGTGTTTTCCGGCATGAGCCGCGATTCCCCGCATGGGGGGCCGCGGTGCGGCTCAGTAGATTTCCTCGCCTTCTTCGCGGGTGAAGAAAAGGTGGAGGTGGTTCTTCGCGCAGGCCTCGGGTTCGAGCAGGATGCGTTCGGCGTCGCGCCGTTCGGCTTCG